>NZ_JBIUWJ010000018.1:0-116235 GCF_044743405.1 Pseudomonas sp. NPDC087626 | reverse complement strand
TGGATCAATCGCAGCACTTCAACTTGCTTCTTCTCGTGCTCACTGCTCACGCTGCCGGCGGAAACCGGTTGGGCGCGGCGCTGGTTCTTTGCCAGCAGCACAAAATGGTCGCGAATTGTGGAGTGCGAAACATCGATGGCAGAGTTGCCGTCTGTCGGCAACTTCTGAAAGTAGGTGCGCCACTCTTCTGGCACAGCGTTAGGGTCGTGCAGGTAGAGCTCGTAGAGCTCTTCCACATAGGCAGCGTTACTACCGGATAGGTAGGCGCTGTTCCACATGCGCTGCATCACGCTTTCTTGCATGCTTGGTCACCCTCGGTTAGGGGAACACCATCGGCGAAGACACCGAGCGAGCTTGCAGAAGTCCGAGTGCAGCGACCAAAACAAGCCACTTAGGATCACGCTGATAGTCCGGGTACCAGCCCGGATGCCCCTGCTTGTCTCATTTCTTCAAAATAAGAGCTGCAGCTTTATGGGCTACTGCTCTGGTTATAGCCAGGGCGCGGGTTGAAGCCCGCGCCTTGGCCTCTACGGGTACAGCGGTCCTGCATTTACTACTGCTGAATCACACGCCGCTTTGCAGAAGCATGTTACGAATGTGACCGATGGCCTTAGTCGGGTTCAGGCCTTTCGGACAAACGTTGACGCAGTTCATGATGCCGCGGCAGCGGAATACGCTGAACGGATCATCCAGTGAAGCCAGACGCTCGGACGTCTTGGTGTCGCGGCTGTCTGCCAGGAAGCGGTACGCTTGCAGCAGGGCAGCTGGACCCAGGAACTTGTCCGGGTTCCACCAGAAGGACGGGCACGAAGTCGAGCAGCAAGCGCACAGGATGCACTCGTACAGACCGTCGAGCTTTTCACGCTCTTCAGGGGACTGCAGACGCTCGATGGCCGGAGCCGGCGTATCGTTCTGCAGGTAAGGCTTAACCTTCTCGTATTGCTTGTAGAAGATGCTCATATCGACGACCAGGTCACGGATAACCGGCAAACCTGGCAGAGGACGAACGATCAACTTGTTACCTTTTACGACAGCGGACAGCGGCGTAACGCACGCCAGGCCGTTTTTGCCGTTGATGTTCATGCCGTCGGAACCGCAAACACCTTCACGGCAAGAGCGACGATAGGAGAAACCCTCGTCCTGCTCTTTGATCAGGGCCAGCACGTCCAGCACCATCAGGTCTTTACCACCGGTATCGACCGAAAATTCCTGCATGAACGGCGCGGCGTCCTGATCAGGGTTGTAACGATAAACGCTGACTTTCAACATGGCGGCCACCCTTAATAAGTCCGAATCTTAGGTTCAAAAGTCGGAACAGTCTTCGGCGAGAAGTTCACAGCACGCTTGGTCACGCGCTTGTCACCCGGGAAGTAGAGGGTGTGGCACAGCCAGTTTTCGTCGTCACGGTCTTCGAAGTCTTCACGGGCGTGAGCACCGCGGGACTCTTTACGTACTTCGGCAGCGATGGCGGTGGCTTCAGCCACTTCCAACAGGTTCTGCAGTTCCAGAGCTTCGATCCGCGCAGTGTTGAACGCCTGCGACTTGTCGTTGATCTTGACGTTGGCGATGCGCACGCGCAGGTCAGCCAGCTGGGCAATACCCTTCTGCATGTATTCGCCGGTACGGAACACACCGAAGTAGTTCTGCATGCAGCTTTGCAGCTCGCGACGCAGGGTTGCCACGTCTTCGCCATCAGTACGCTCGTTCAGAGCGGACAGGCGCGCCAGGGCAGTTTCGATGTTGGCGTCGGTGGCCTCATCGTATTCGATGCCGTCGGTCAGTGCTTTTTCCAGGTGCAGGCCAGCAGCGCGGCCGAATACCACCAGGTCGAGCAGCGAGTTGCCGCCCAGGCGGTTGGCACCGTGAACCGATACGCAAGCTACTTCACCTACAGCGAACAGACCTGGAATGATCTGATCCACGCCTTCGTCGTTCTGGGTGATCGCCTGGCCGTGAATGTTGGTCGGAACGCCGCCCATCATATAGTGGCAAGTCGGAACAACCGGAACCGGAGCAACAACCGGGTCAACGTGGGCAAACGTCTTCGACAGTTCGCAGATGCCTGGCAGACGGCTGTGCAGCACTTCCTCGCCCAGGTGGTCGAGCTTGAGCATTACGTGGTCGCCATTCGGACCGCAACCGTTGCCAGCGATGATTTCCTTAACCATCGAGCGAGCAACCACGTCACGACCGGCAAGGTCCTTGGCGTTCGGAGCATAACGCTCCATGAAACGCTCGCCGTGCTTGTTGATCAGGTAACCACCTTCACCACGGCAACCTTCGGTCACCAGTACACCGGCGCCGGCGATGCCGGTCGGGTGGAACTGCCACATTTCGATGTCTTGTACCGGAACACCAGCACGCAGAGCCATGCCAACGCCGTCACCGGTGTTGATCAGGGCGTTGGTGGTGGACGCGTAGATACGACCTGCACCGCCGGTAGCCAGAACGGTGGCCTTGGCACGGATGTAGGTGGTTTCGCCGGTTTCGATGCAGATAGCGATTACGCCGACGAACTCGCCTTGACCATTCTTTACCAGGTCAACAGCGTAGTACTCGTTCAGGAACACGGTACCGGCTTTCAGGTTGCCCTGATAAAGGGTGTGCAGCAGCGCGTGACCGGTACGGTCGGAAGCGGCGCACGTACGGGCAGCCTGCCCGCCTTTGCCGTAATCCTTGGACTGACCGCCGAATGGACGCTGGTAGATACGACCCTGTTCAGTACGGGAGAACGGCATACCCATGTGGTCCAGCTCGTAGACAGCGGCCGGGCCTTCCTGACACATGTATTCGATAGCGTCCTGGTCACCGATGTAGTCGGAACCCTTGACGGTATCGTACATGTGCCAGCGCCAGTCATCGTTCGGATCCGCAGAAGCGATGGCGCAGGTGATGCCACCCTGGGCCGATACAGTGTGCGAACGCGTCGGGAAAACCTTGGTGATCACGGCAGTCTTGTGACCGCCTTGTGCCAGTTGCAGCGCTGCGCGCATGCCAGCACCGCCGCCACCAATGATGATGGCGTCGAAAGAAATCGTTGGAATGTTAGCCATGAATCAGATACCCCAGAGAATCTGCACACCCCAGACGAAGTAAGCGTACATCGCTACGCCGCATACTGCCTGGAAAAGGAAACGTACTGCAGTCGCGGACTTGCCCAGCGCCATTGGCGTCAGGTAGTCGGTCGCGATGGTCCACATGCCGACCCAGGCGTGAGCGCCCAGGGCCACCAGGGCCAACAGACTGAAGATACGCATCCAGTTGCTTGCGAACAGCTCGTGCCATTGGGCGTAGCCAATGCCAGGGTTCGCGACGAGGTACCCGATCAGGAAAATGAAATAAGCCGCGAGAACGACCGCAGACACACGTTGTGCCATCCAGTCATAGAGGCCCGAACGCGAAAGGTTCGTAACGCTGGTTACCATATCCAAACTCCTGCCAGAACGATCAACACCACGGAAACGGCGATGATAATTTTCGAGCCCAGGCGGCCGCCTTCCAGCGTCTCACCGATGCCCATATCCATGATCAAGTGGCGCACACCGGCTACCAGGTGATACAGCAGAGCGGACAGGAGGCCCCATGCTACGAACTTGGCCAGCGGGCTGGTCAAGCATGCCTTCACCTCGGCGAAACCTTCCTCGGAACCCAGGGATTTGCCCAATGCATACAGCATGAAGCCAAGGCCCAGGAAGAGGATGATGCCGGAAACACGGTGAAGAAACGACGTAACGCCGGTGATGGGGAGTTTGATGGTCCTTAGGTCTAGGTTTACAGGTCGTTGGCTATTCACGGCTTTTTTTTCACACTGAAGAGCCCCTAACAATCAGGGCAAAGTTGTTGGGGAGTGCACTGGTCAGGTAACCACCACCCAGGGATGCGACCCCCATCAAAACAGGCCCAAAAGCCCTTGGCGGTCGGCTGCCGAGTATAGACAGTTAGGTTACTAATGACAACGCAAACACCTTCCCCTAATAGCTGATTGCGCAAGCAGGATAAAAGGCGTAAATGGCAGGCAATTTCGAGGAAAAAGTGTGGTTAAAGCCTTCTGGGGCAAGACTTTAGGCAAATTGACATTCGAATTTATCTCACTATAGTGGTGCGGGCCCTGCGTGGGGGGTCTGTCTGATGATTTCAAGCATAAATAGGAGGCCACATGGCTGACAAAAAAGCGCAGTTGATCATCGAGGGCGCAGCCCCCGTCGAGCTGCCCATTTTAACCGGCACCGTTGGTCCCGATGTTATCGACGTCCGGGGCTTGACCGCCACGGGCCGCTTCACCTTTGACCCGGGTTTCATGTCGACCGCTTCTTGCGAGTCGAAGATTACCTATATTGACGGCGATAACGGCATCCTGCTGCACCGCGGCTACCCGATCGAACAACTGGCTGAAAAGTCGGACTACCTGGAAACCTGCTACCTGCTGCTCAACGGCGAACTGCCGACCGCAGAGCAAAAGGCCCAGTTCGTCGGCACCGTGAAGAACCACACCATGGTTCACGAGCAGCTGAAGACCTTCTTCAACGGCTTCCGTCGCGACGCCCACCCGATGGCGGTCATGTGCGGCGTAGTCGGCGCTCTTTCGGCCTTCTACCACGACTCCCTGGACATCAATAACCCGCAGCATCGCGAAATCTCCGCGATCCGCCTGGTTGCCAAGATGCCAACCCTGGCAGCGATGGTTTACAAGTACTCCATGGGCCAACCCATGAAGTACCCGCGCAACGACCTGTCGTACGCGGAAAACTTCCTGCACATGATGTTCAACACCCCGTGCGAGATCAAACCGATCAGCCCGGTACTCGCCAAGGCCATGGACCGGATCTTCATCCTCCACGCCGACCACGAGCAGAACGCATCGACTTCCACCGTCCGCCTGGCAGGCTCCTCGGGTGCCAACCCGTTTGCCTGTATCGCTGCCGGCATCGCCGCACTCTGGGGCCCGGCTCACGGCGGCGCCAACGAAGCGGTACTGACCATGCTTGACGAAATTGGCGATGTCTCGAACATCGACAAGTTCATCGCCAAGGCCAAGGACAAGAACGATCCGTTCAAACTGATGGGCTTCGGTCACCGCGTTTACAAGAACCGCGATCCTCGCGCGACTGTAATGAAGCAGACCTGCGACGAAGTACTGAAGGAACTGGGGATCAACAACGATCCGCAACTCGAACTGGCCATGCGCCTGGAAGAGATCGCCCTGACCGACCCGTACTTCATCGAACGCTCGCTGTACCCGAACGTCGACTTCTACTCGGGGATCATCCTCAAGGCGATCGGCATTCCAACCAGCATGTTCACCGTGATCTTCGCCCTGGCACGTACTGTCGGCTGGATCTCGCACTGGAAAGAAATGCTCTCCAGCCCGTACAAGATTGGCCGCCCGCGCCAGTTGTACACCGGCTACGAGTCGCGTGACATTACCAAGCTGGAAGACCGCAAATAAGATTTGTCTTGCGATGAAGTCTTAAGTTGTACCGGGAACGGCCTCTATTTATATAGGGGCCGTTTTTGTTTGTGCTGGGGTTGGTATTTTTTGGGGTTGGGGGCATATCCGTTTCTTAGGGTGCTGCCGCTGGCGGTTTCGCTCTTACAGCGACTCACTTTTCCAAACGCCGAAAAGTAAGCAAAAGGCTTTGCCCCTGGCGTACGGCACTTCGCTGAGGCTCAGTGTTCCCTCGCTACGGTGTCCATCCGGGGGCATCGCCTACGGTTTGCTTCGCTGCACCTCCTCTCGATGAATGCGGCTACGCCGCACGGCGCTGCGCGCCTACCCCCTGATGAACACCTTCGCTCGGCCTGCCGATGGGGCAAAAGATCAAAAGCCGAAGCCAAAGCAAGATCACAAGCCAGATCAAGAGCCCCTCACCACTCAATAGGCCGAGTGTCAGCTCGCCTGCTAGTTAAAAACTGTTGCCTATGTGCGTGAACTGATTTGTAACCCATGTGGGTGAGTCATACCGCAAGCGTTTTTTGCTTACTTTTTTTGGCGTTTGAAAAAAAGTGAGTCGCCGTAAGGGCGAAACCCTAAGCAGCCCTAACCGCAGCAACGGATATACACCCAATAAAAAACACACCAAAGCCCGATAACCGCCCACAAAAAAACGCCCCGATCTCTCAACCGGGGCATTCAGCACAACATTACAAAACCATCAAACCATCAATGCGAAACCGCCCCGCTCGCCCCCAACCCAGTCTGCGACCGCACAAATTGCGGGAAGAACAGCGCCCGCTCATTGTCCGCAGCCGCCGACTTGTCAGTGATCGAGAAGAACCAGATCCCGACAAACGCAATAATCATCGAGAACAACGCCGGGTACTCGTAAGGGAAGATCGCCTTCTCGTGATGCAGGATCTGCACCCAGATGGTCGGCCCAAGCACCATCAAGCCAACGGCACTGATCAGACCCAACCAGCCACCAATCATCGCCCCACGAGTGGTCAGCTTCTTCCAGTACATGGAAAGCAGCAGCACCGGGAAGTTACAGCTGGCCGCAATGGAGAAGGCCAGGCCCACCATGAACGCAATGTTCTGGCTTTCGAACAGAATACCCAGGCCAATCGCCAGCACCGCCAAAGCGATAGTGGTGATCTTCGAAACACGAATCTCATCCTTCTCGTTGGCCTTGCCCTTCTTGATCACACTGGCATACAGGTCATGGGACACCGCCGAAGCACCGGCCAGGGTCAGACCCGCCACAACCGCCAGAATGGTCGCGAACGCCACTGCCGAGATGAAGCCCAGGAAGATGCTACCGCCAACCGCGTTGGCCAAATGCACCGCCGCCATGTTGTTGCCGCCCAACAGCGCGCCAGCAGCATCTTTGAAGGCCGGGTTGGTGCTCACCAGCAAGATCGCGCCGAAGCCGATGATGAAGGTCAGGATGTAGAAGTAACCAATGAAGCCAGTCGCGTACAGCACGCTCTTACGCGCTTCTTTTGCGTCGCTCACTGTGAAGAAACGCATCAGGATGTGCGGCAGGCCAGCAGTACCGAACATCAGAGCCAGACCCAGCGAGAACGCCGAAATCGGATCTTTCACCAGGCCGCCCGGGCTCATGATCGCTTCACCTTTAGGGTGAACCTTGATCGCCTCGGAGAACAGCATGTTGAAGTCGAAGTTGACGTGTTTCATCACCATCAGCGCCATAAATGAGGCACCGGACAGCAGTAGCACCGCCTTGATGATCTGCACCCAGGTAGTCGCCAGCATGCCGCCGAACAGCACGTACATACACATCAGCACACCGACCAGGATCACCGCAACGTGGTAGTCCAGGCCGAACAGCAACTGGATCAGCTTACCGGCACCGACCATCTGTGCGATCAGGTAGAACGCCACCACCACCAGCGAACCGCAGGCAGACAGGGTGCGGATCTGGGTTTGCCCAAGGCGGTAGGACGCCACGTCGGCAAACGTGTACTTACCCAGGTTACGCAGACGCTCGGCGATCAGGAACAGAATGATCGGCCAGCCCACCAGGAAGCCGATCGAATAGATCAGGCCGTCGTAGCCGGAGGTGAACACCAGCGCGGAAATCCCCAGGAAGGACGCTGCCGACATGTAGTCGCCGGCAATCGCCAGGCCGTTCTGAAAACCGGTGATCTTGCCGCCCGCCGCATAGTAGTCGGCCGCCGAGTTGTTTTTCTTCGAGGCCCAGTAGGTGATGCACAACGTAGCGCCGACAAAGGCCACGAACATCAGGATTGCGGGAATGTTCAGCGGCTGTTTGGCCACCTCACCGGTCAGGGCGTCAGCCGCCCAGGCACCCGGCGCGAACGCTGCAACGCTCAATAGAGCCAATAGACGCCGGATCATTGCTTGGCCTCCTTCAGAATTGCATTGTTCAGATCGTCGAACTCGCCGTTGGCGCGTCGCACATAGATACCGGTCAGGATGAAGGCCGACACAATCAGCCCCACACCAATCGGAATGCCCCAGGTGATCGACGACTCAGGGCTGATTTTTGCCCCCAGTACGTGCGGCCCGTAAGCGATCAGAAGAATGAATCCGGAGTACAGCCCAAGCATGATCGCCGAGAGAATCCAGGCGAACTTTTCTCGTTTGCGAACCAGCTCCTTGAAGCGCGGGCTGTTTTGAATCGAGAGGTAAATGCTGTCGTTCATTGTTTTTATCCTCGCAGCACAGATTTTAGTTGGAACGTTATCCACTCTATGCGGCTCAAGGAGAGGTTCCAGACGACCTTAGTCTTAGAACCAGATGTCGCTTTCGCCAATTTGCCCCGCAGATAAAAACCACTGCTTTAGCGCCAGAAACACAAAGGCCCGCTTGGCAAAAATGCCAAACGGGCCTGGAAGATGCTGACTAGACGCGTCGAATCAAATCACTTGATCCACTCGGCGACGCGCTCAGGGTGTTTCGCGACCCAATCCTTGGCCGCTGCGTCAGGCTTGGCACCATCCTGAATCGCCAACATTACTTCACCAATTTCGTCCTTCGAAGCCCATTGGAAGTTGTGCAGGAACTTGGCCACTTCCGGCGCCTTGGCTTCCAGGCCCTTGCTGCCGATGCTGTTGACGGTTTCCGCCGCGCCATACACGCCTTTTGGATCTTCAAGGAAACGCAGTTTCCACTTGGCGAACATCCAGTGCGGCACCCAGCCGGTCACGGCAATCGAGTCTTTCTTGTCTTCGGCGCGAGTCAGCTCGGCAATCATTGCGGCGCCGGAACTGGCTTGCAGTTTGTAATCGAGGCCGTAGTCCTTGATGGCCTGGTCGGTCTTGAGCATTACCCCTGAACCGGCATCGATGCCCACGATCTTGTTCTTGAAGGTAGTGTCGGTCTTGAGGTCGGCAATCGAGACAGCCTTGACGTACTCCGGCACGATCAGACCGATTTTCGCGTCCTTGAAGTTGGGGCCGTAGTCGACCACCTTGTCCTTGTTCTTGGCCCAGTACTCACCATGGGTCACTGGCAACCAGGCCGAAAGCATGGCATCGAGCTTGCCGGTGGCCACACCCTGCCACATGATCCCGGTCGCCACGGCCTGCAGTTTCACGTCGTAGCCCAGCTTCTGCTTGATCACTTCCGCCGCCACATGAGTGGTCGCCACGCTGTCGGACCAACCGTCGACATAGCCGATGCTCAGGGTTTTGCTGTCGGCTGTCGCCAGAGTAGAGCCCATCGCCAATGCCAGAACGGCACCGGCGCCTAAGAGTCGTCGCATCTTCATCGTTACTTCCCCGAAAGTGCTGCGCCCGACGGATGCCGAGCGGCGTCAACGTATTGTTATGGTGCACAGCGCCCCCATCACGCTTCACCGCAAACTCGTTCGAACATCAGCGGAGTACTGATGCTTCGATCATCAACCTCGCGCCCAAGGGGACCTGCTCTGTCAGCGACCTCAAGGCAGCGAGAAACGACATCAGAAAGCCAGTAACGTCAGCTATCGGTAAAACCCCGGCCGATCCCGCCCGAACCTTGCATGGCAAAACCACCTAACGCCCAGACCGCCGGTAAATGCAGGTAAGATGCGCGGCTTTGCTCCCAGACGGTCTGACCATGCCCGCCACCGCGCGTTTTCCTTTTTTAGCTTATGCATTTGCCTGCCTGCTCGGCCTGTTTGCCCTCGGCGGCTACTGGTACGGCCTTGGCCAACCGGTGCTGCTGCCGGACGTTGCCAGCGCCACGCACAAACTGCAGTGCGCCTCCTATACCCCCTTCGACAAGGACCAGTCGCCGTTCGATCAGCCGTTCAACCTGCGCCCCGAGCGCATGGACGCCGACCTGGCCCTGCTGGCAACCCGCTTTGAATGCATTCGTACCTACTCGGTGACTGGCCTTGAAGCGCTGCCGGCACTGGCGCGCAAACATGGCCTGAAGCTGATGATCGGCGCCTGGGTCAACAGTAACCCGGTGGACACCGCCAAGGAAATCGAGCTGCTGATTGCCGAGGCCAATGCCAACCCGGACGTGGTTTCGGCGGTGATCGTCGGTAACGAAGCGCTGCTGCGCAAGGAAATCACCGGCCCGCAACTGGCCAAGCTGATCAAGCACGTCAAGCAGAACGTCAAGCAACCGGTGACCTACGCCGACGTCTGGGAATTCTGGCTCCAGCACCCGCAGATCGCCCCCGAAGTAGACTTCCTGACTATCCACTTGCTGCCGTACTGGGAGGATGACCCTTCCAATATCGATGCCGCCTTGCAGCATGTTGCCCAAGTGCGCCAGGTGTTCGGCAACCGCTTCGCGCCCAAGGACGTGATGATCGGCGAAACCGGCTGGCCCAGCGAAGGTCGCCAGCGTGAGACTGCCCTGCCCAGCCGCGTCAACGAAGCGCGCTTCATCCGCGGTTTTGTCGCCATGGCCGAGCAGCAAGGCTGGCACTACAACCTGATCGAAGCCTTCGACCAGCCGTGGAAACGTGGCAGCGAAGGCGCGGTGGGCGGCTATTGGGGTCTGTTCGATGCCGATCGCCAGGACAAGAATGTCCTCGCAGGCCCGGTCAGCAACCTGCCACTCTGGCCACAATGGCTGGCGGTGGGCGGGCTGATCTTCCTCGCCACGCTGTTGCTCGGTGGTCGCGTACGCAGCACCCGTGCAGCCTTGGTGCTGCCGCTGCTGGGCGCCGTGGCGGCCTGTTCTATCGGTACCTGGGGGGAACTGGCGCGAGTCACCGGCCGCTCGCTCGATGAATGGCTGTGGGCCGGCCTGCTGGTCGCGCTGAACCTGCTCGTCCTGGCCCACGCGGCGCTGAGCCTGAGCACCCGCACCGGTTGGCGCGAGCGCGCGTTTGAGGCAGTGCAACGACGTGCAGGCTGGTTACTGGCTGCTACCGGCTTTGCGGGCGCGGTAATGATGCTGGGGCTGGTGTTCGAACCCCGCTATCGCAGCTTCCCCAGCGCCGCCTTGCTGTTGCCGGCACTGGTCTACCTGATTCGCCCGGTGAGCGCACCGCGCCGCGAAATCGCCTTGCTGGCGTTCATCATCGGTGCCGGCATCGCCCCACAGCTGTACCGTGAAGGCCTGCTCAACCAGCAGGCCTGGGGCTGGGCGCTGGTCAGCGGCTTGCTGGTGGCTGCACTGTGGCGCAGCCTGCGGGTACGCCGCGGTTGATTTTCAGCAGTCCTGTGCCCGCGATTCGATTAGTCAGGCGCCACGCGGCGCCCTGACCAACCGCAACCCCGCAATCACCACCGCAAACACCGCCAGGCCGGTGTTGTACAAGGCCAGTGCGGGAAAGCCCAGTACCAGCGCCAACACCGCCAGCCACCAGCCAGCACGACCCGGCAGCACAAACCCCAGCACTGCCGCCGCCAATGCGCCCCAGCCCATGACCTTGAAGTGAATCAGCAGCCCCAGGTTTGCGCGTAACTGGCATTGCCAGCGATTCGCCTCGTCGACACAAATCCCCACCCACTGGGCATCTTCCATAAAGCCATAACGCACGCCATAACTGGCGGCCAGCCACAACGGCAGGACAATGAGCAGCAAAATCACGGGCAAACGGCTGGACATGAAGCACTCCGATAGGCAAAAACGGCGCCCAGCTTAATCCCCCCGCGAAACGACGCAAGGAAGATCAACAGATATCTGGTCATCAAATACCGGCAAAGTGTATCGTCCAGCTACTATTACCCACCATAAGGCCTGTTTGGTGCCGATCCATGGCACTTTGGCGCATAACCTGTGGTCATAGCCTGCGAACTTCATTAGGCACCTTCCTCTAAGGGATTTAGTCATGCTCCGTTCCTTGCGCTTCGCTGCCGTATTCGGCGGCCTTATCCTGAGTGCGTCCGCACTGGCGGCAGATATCGATGCCGCCAGTTATGGCTACCCGCTTACCAACCCGTTTGAAGCGACTATTGCCACGACACCTCCGGACCTTAGGCCAGAGCTGCCCCTGGACGAAGACATCAACCAATCGGATCACAGCCTGACCCTGCGCCCGGAACGCCAGTTCCAACTGCCGGACAACTTCTGGGCCGTGAAGAAACTCACCTATCGCATGGCCACCCAGGATCACGCGGCACCGCTGATCTTCCTGATCGCCGGCACCGGCGCCCGCTACGACAGCAGCCTCAACGAATACCTCAAGCGCCTGTACTACAAGGCCGGCTACCACGTCGTCCAACTGTCCTCGCCCACCAGCTTCGACTTCATCAGCGCAGCGTCGCGCTTCGCCACCCCGGGCGTAACCAAGGAAGATGCCGAAGACCTGTACCGCGTGATGCAAGCGGTACGCGCGCAGAATCCGAAACTACCGGTGACCGACTATTACCTCACCGGCTACAGCCTCGGCGCCCTGGACGCGGCATTTGTTGCTCATCTGGACGAAACCCGACGCAGCTTCAACTTCAAGAAAGTCCTGCTGCTCAATCCGCCGGTCAACCTCTACACCTCCGTCACCAACCTGGACAAGTTGGTGCAAACCGAGGTCAAGGGCATCAACACCAGCACCACCTTCTATGAACTGGTGCTCAACAAGTTGACCCGCTACTTCCAGCAAAAAGGCTACATCGACCTCAACGACGCCCTGCTCTACGACTTCCAGCAATCCAAGCAGCACCTGACCAACGAACAGATGGCCATGCTGATCGGCACCTCGTTCCGCTTCTCCGCGGCCGACATCGCCTACACCTCGGACCTGGTCAACCGTCGTGGCCTGATCACTCCGCCCAAGTACCCGATCACCGAAGGCACCAGCCTCACGCCGTTCCTCAAGCGTGCACTGCAATGCGACTTCGACTGCTACCTCACCGAGCAGGTGATCCCGATGTGGCGCGCCCGCACCGACGGTGGCAGCCTGCTGCAACTGATCGACCAGGTCAGCCTCTACGCGCTCAAGGATTACCTGCAAGCCAGCCCGAAAATCGCCGTCATGCACAACGCCGACGACGTGATCCTCGGCCCTGGCGACCTCGGCTTCCTGCGCAAGACTTTTGGTGACCGCCTGACGGTCTACCCTCACGGCGGCCATTGCGGCAACCTCAACTACCGCGTCAACGCCGACGCCATGCTGGAGTTTTTCCGTGGCTAAACCTCTCCTGCTTCTCGCCGCGTTACTGTGCGCAGGCTATGCCAATGCCGACAACAGCAAGGCCAACGAACCCACAGTGGTCGACCCGGATGGCTTTACCGAGCCATTGACCAAACTCAAGTTCAACCCGGGGCTGGACCAGCGCGAATTCGAGCGCTCGACCCTCAGTGCGCTGAACGTCTATGACCCGCTGGAGTCGTGGAACCGTCGGGTCTACCACTTCAACTACCGCTTCGATCAGTGGGTATTCCTGCCCGTGGTCGACGGCTACCGCTACATCACCCCAAGCTTCCTGCGCACCGGCGTCAGCAACTTCTTCAACAACCTGGGCGACGTGCCCAACCTGGTGAACAGCCTGCTGCAACTCAAGGGCCAGCGCTCGCTGGAGACCACCGGCCGCCTGCTGCTCAACACCACCATCGGCATCGCCGGGCTGTGGGACCCGGCGACCGCCATGGGCCTGCCGCGCCAGAGCGAAGACTTCGGCCAGACCCTGGGCTTCTACGGCGTTCCGGGTGGCGCCTACTTCATGCTGCCGATCCTCGGCCCTTCCAACCTGCGCGACACCGGCGGGCTGGTGGTGGACTACAGCGCAGAGTCGGCGATCAACTTCCTCAACGTGGCTGAAGTCAGCTCCAACCACCCGGAAGTCTGGATCCTGCGCGGCGTCGACAAACGCTACCAGACCAACTTCCGCTACGGTCAGATGAACTCGCCGTTCGAGTACGAGAAGGTCCGCTACGTGTACACCGAAGCACGCAAGCTGCAGATCGCCGAGTAACGTTTGCGGTGATAAAAAAGGCCATTCGATGCAGATCGAATGGCCTTTTTGATTTTCCAGCCACAGCATCAGCTTTTGACAGATTTCCAGATCTTGCTCACCACCATCACCCCCGCCAACACCACCGCCCCCGCGACAATCCCGGCCACCGCATTGAGCAGGCTCGGCACGATCCACGACCAGCCGCCAACGCTCTGGCTCACGCCTTCGATCCAGTGATGCACGACCGGTACGCCGTGGGTCAGGATCCCGCCACCGACCAGGAACATCGCCGCAGTGCCGATCACCGACAGGCTTTTCATCATGTACGGCGCAGCCCGCAGGATCGCGCCGCCGATGCCCTTGGCAATCTGCGAAGGCTTCTGGGTCAGCCACAGGCCCAGGTCGTCGAGCTTGACGATACCCGCCACCAGGCCGTAGACGCCGATGGTCATGACCAGGGCAATGCCCGACAGCACGATCACCTGCTGGGTCAGCGGCGCATCCGCCACGGTGCCCAGGGTAATGGCGATGATCTCCGCCGAGAGAATGAAGTCGGTACGCACTGCGCCCTTGATTTTGTCCTTCTCGAACGCCACCAGGTCGACCGCCGGGTCCGCGACCGCCTCGACCAACTGCGCATGCTCGGCCTGATCCTGCGCCGGGCTGTGGAGAAACTTGTGCGCCAGCTTTTCAAAGCCCTCGAAACACAGGTAGGCGCCGCCGAGCATCAACAGCGGCGTCACCAGCCAGGGCACGAACGCACTGATGGCCAGCGCCGAGGGCACCAGGATCAACTTGTTGATGAACGAGCCCTTGGCCACCGCCCAGACCACCGGGATTTCCCGCTCGGCCCGCACGCCGCTGACCTGCTGGGCATTGAGCGCCAGGTCGTCGCCAAGCACGCCCGCAGTCTTTTTCGCGGCCATCTTGGTCATCAGCGCGACGTCATCGAGCACGGCGGCGATATCGTCGATCAGCAACAACAAACTACTTCCTGCCATGGCTCATGGTTTCCTTCGGGAATGGATGTTGCGCAGCATAGCCTGCCATCGGGGCAATGGGCATTCTTGAGCGCTGCGCAAGGCCGGTGCTACCATGCGCGACCGCCAGTATCGGCAAGGAACACCTTGGTTTATGAGTACTATCCGCGAGCGCAACAAAGAACTGATCCTGCGTGCCGCCAGTGAAGAGTTTGCCGACAAAGGCTTCGCTGCGACCAAAACCAGTGACATCGCGGCCAAGGCGGGTTTGCCCAAGCCCAACGTCTATTACTACTTCAAGTCCAAGGAAAACCTCTACCGCGAGGTTCTGGAAAGCATCATCGAGCCGATCCTGCAGGCCTCGACGCCGTTCAACGCCGATGGCGTACCCAGCGAGGTGCTCAGCGGCTACATCCGCTCCAAGATCCGCATCTCCCGCGACCTGCCATTTGCCTCCAAGGTGTTTGCCAGCGAGATCATGCACGGCGCACCGCACCTGAGCACCGACCTGGTCGAACAGCTCAACGGCCAGGCCAAGCACAATATCGAGTGCATCCAGACCTGGATCGACCGCGGCCAGATCGCCCCGATCGACCCCAATCACCTGATGTTCAGCATTTGGGCAGCAACCCAGACCTACGCCGACTTCGACTGGCAGATCTCCGCCGTAACCGGCAAGGCCAAG
This sequence comes from Pseudomonas sp. NPDC087626, assembly GCF_044743405.1. NCBI lineage: Bacteria > Pseudomonadati > Pseudomonadota > Gammaproteobacteria > Pseudomonadales > Pseudomonadaceae > Pseudomonas > Pseudomonas sp. NPDC087626. Next base: position 100,806 of record NZ_JBIUWJ010000018.1, on the reverse strand, counting down.
CTCGACGAAGAAGACTACGAAGCCGCCGCGCAGACCATCATCCGCCTGGTGCTCAAGGGCTGCGAGCCGGACTGATAGACCGCTGCGCGGCCTTCGCTGGCAAGCCAGCTCCCACAGGTTTCCCTGTAGAATTCAAATTCTGTGAGCCACACATATCCCTGTGGGAGCGGGCTTGCCCGCGATGGCGGCAACTGGGAGTGGATCAGACCCAAATCGCATCCCACAAAGGATAGTCGCCAAGACGCTTTACAAGCCCAGCGCGCAACGGGTTGGCAACGACATACCGCGCCATCTTCACCAGATCCTCATCTCGCCTCAGTGCTCGATCGTGATAGCCCTGCTGCCAGAGTGGCCCGTGCCTGGCTGTGGAAAGGTTCACCTCCCGCGTAGTCAGTGATTTGGTGTGCCGCATCAGACTACTGAGTGAGCATTTCTCCAATTCCACCAACCAGTGGAAATGGTCAGGCATGACAACCCAAGCCAATGAGTTTGCCAATCCCAGGCTTTGCGCCTTCCGAAATTGATGCACTACCAATCTGCCCAAAGCGTAATCGGCGAAAACCGGTTCTCGGCCAAGCGTATTGGTGGTCAGTAAATAGATTCGATTGGGTTCGGCATAGCGACCCATGCGTAGACGATGTGAAGCAGGTGAATCCGGCATTCCTTTGCCACTCTCATGATGAAGTCATGAGAAGGCTAGCCCCGGAAGCGCTGGATGATCATGCGGACCTTTAGCTGGATGTGTCCCGTCGATAGCCATCGCGGGCAAGCCCGCTCCCACAGGGTCTGATGGTGTACATAAAATATGTGAGCACCTTCGACCATTGTGGGAGCAGGCTCACTCCTACAGGAGATTCTGGCATTCAGACAATCTTGTGTCCGACCACAAACCCTGTGGGAGCGGGCTTGCCCGCGATAGCGATCGATCAGCCGCCGCAGATCAAGCCGCTACCCCCGCATCCGCCCGCAACCCCAGCGCCTCGATCGCATTGATCGCGCACTGCTCGTCGATATCCGACAGATCCCCGCTGATGCCCACGGCTCCCAGCACATTGCCCTGCTGATCACGAATCAGCACCCCGCCCGGCGCCGGCACCACACTGCCCTGCCCCAGGCTATTAAGCGCGGCGATGAAGGCGGGGCGTTGCTGGGCGTCCAGTGCCAACAGGCGCGAGCCCTTGCCCAGCGCGATCGCGCCCCAGGCCTTGCCGATGGCGATCTGCGGGCGCAGCAGGCTGGCGCCGTCCTCACGCTGTAGGGTGATCAAATGCCCACCGGCATCCAGTACCGCGATGGTCAGGGGCGCTGCCGTAATGGCACGTCCCGCGGCAATGGCCTGACTGGCCAGGTTAACTGCGACTTTCAAGGTTAGAGCGCTCATGGTGCCGTCCTCATATTGTTTTTCACAAAGCCGTGGGACGCGGGTGGGTGCCGCAGTCCGATGCAACAAATAGAACACAATGAAGTATTTTTTTGTATACAATAATTTTCGAAAAGCGCCTCATGCGACGAAACGCCACAGTGTTTATGGGCTTTAGCCGAATGAAACAAGCGCTTGAGAAAATGGATTGACCTGCGCCATCCGCCGTGAATACACTCTGCGCAAAGCCACTTGTATACAATTACAAAACGTAAAGAGGCACAAAACCATGAGCAAAATGAGAGCAATCGAAGCCGCCGTTCTGGTGATGCGCCGTGAAGGGGTTGATACCGCTTTTGGCATCCCGGGAGCCGCAATCAACCCGCTGTACTCCGCCTTGCAAAAGGTCGGCGGCATCGATCACGTCCTCGCTCGCCACGTTGAAGGCGCCTCGCACATGGCCGAGGGCTACACCCGCACCAAGGCCGGCAACATCGGCGTGTGCATCGGCACCTCCGGCCCTGCCGGTACCGACATGGTCACCGGGCTCTACAGCGCCTCGGCCGACTCGATCCCGATTCTGTGCATCACCGGGCAAGCACCCCGCGCCCGCATGCACAAGGAAGACTTCCAGGCTGTCGACATCACCACCATCGTCAAGCCGGTGACCAAGTGGTCGACCACCGTCATGGAACCGGGCCAGGTGCCTTACGCGTTCCAGAAGGCCTTTTATGAAATGCGCTCCGGCCGTCCAGGCCCAGTGCTGATCGACCTGCCGTTCGACGTGCAGATGGCCGAGATCGAATTCGACATCGATGCCTACCAACCGCTGCCGTTGGCCAAGCCGAGCGCGACCCGCGTGCAGGTGGAAAAAGCCCTGGCCATGCTCGATCAAGCCGAGCGTCCATTGTTGGTGGCCGGTGGTGGCATCATCAATGCCGACGCCAGCGAGCTGCTGGTAGAGTTCGCCGAACTGACCGGTATTCCAGTCATTCCGACCCTGATGGGCTGGGGCACGATCCCCGATGATCACCCATTGATGGTCGGCATGGTTGGCCTGCAGACGTCGCACCGCTACGGCAACGCCACCCTGCTCAAGTCCGACGTGGTGCTGGGCGTCGGTAACCGTTGGGCCAACCGCCACACCGGTTCGGTCGACGTGTACACCGAAGGTCGCAAGTTCATTCACGTCGACATCGAACCGACCCAGATCGGCCGTGTGTTCACCCCGGACCTGGGCATCGTCTCCGACGCCGCCGCCGCGCTGACCGTGTTCATCGAGGTTGCTCGTGAGTGGCACGCAGCCGGCAAACTGAAAAACCGCAGCGCCTGGCTGCAGGACTGCCAGCAGCGCAAGGCCAGCCTGCACCGCAAGACTCACTTCGACAACGTGCCGGTCAAGCCACAGCGCGTCTACGAAGAGATGAACCAGGTGTTCGGCAAAGACACCTGCTACGTCAGCACCATTGGCCTGTCGCAGATTGCCGGCGCGCAGTTCCTGCACGTCTACAAGCCGCGCCACTGGATCAACTGCGGCCAGGCCGGCCCACTGGGCTGGACCATTCCGGCAGCGCTGGGGGTGGTCAAGGCTGACCCGAGCCGCAAGGTTGTGGCACTCTCGGGCGACTACGACTTCCAGTTCATGATCGAAGAACTGGCGGTGGGCGCGCAGTTCAAACTGCCGTACATCCACGTGGTAGTGAACAACTCGTACCTGGGCCTGATCCGTCAGGCGCAGCGCGGTTTCGACATGGACTACTGCGTGCAGCTGTCCTTCGATAACCTCAACGCACCGGAGCTCAACGGCTACGGCGTAGACCACGTCGCGGTTGCCGAAGGCCTGGGTTGCAAGGCCCTGCGGGTCTTCGAACCCGCCGAAATCGCCCCTGCCCTGCGCAAGGCGCAAGCGCTGATCGAGGAGTTCAAGGTGCCGGTGATCGTCGAGATTATCCTGGAACGCGTGACCAACATTTCCATGGGCACCGAGATCAACGCCGTCAACGAATTCGAAGACCTGGCGCTGGTCGGCAACGACGCGCCGACCGCGATTTCGATGCTCGATTAATTTGTAGGATCGTTCTCGCATCCTGTGGGAGCGAGCTCGCTCGCGATTGCGTACTGCCATTCAGTATCCATGTCGACTGACACACCGCTATCGCGAGCAAGCTCGCTCCCACAGGGATCCGGGAACGCTCACCAGAGATTTACAGGAGTCCACCATGCCGCGTTTTGCAGCCAACCTGTCCATGCTGTTCACTGAACAGGATTTTCTTGCCCGCTTCGAAGCGGCCGCCAAGGCCGGTTTCAGTGGCGTCGAATACCTGTTCCCGTACGACTTCAGCTCCGCCGAAATCAAGGCCCAGCTGGAGGCCCACGGCCTGACCCAAGTGCTGTTCAACCTGCCCGCCGGTGACTGGGCCAAGGGTGAACGCGGGATCGCCTGCCACCCCGATCGCGTGGAAGAGTTCCGCGCCGGTGTCGACCTGGCCATCGCCTACGCCAAAGTGCTGGGCAACACCCAGGTCAACTGCCTGGCCGGCATTCGCCCACAGGGCGTCGACGATGCCACGGTGCAAGCAACCTTCGTCGCCAACCTCAAGTTCGCCGCCGACAAGCTGCAAGCAGCCGGCCTAAAGCTGGTGATGGAAGCCATCAACACCCGTGACATCCCGGGTTTCTACCTGAACAACACCGCGCAGGCGTTGTCGATTCGCGAACAAGTGGGCAGTGCCAACCTGTTCCTGCAATACGACATCTATCACATGCAAATCATGGAGGGCGACCTGGCCCGCACCATGGCGGCGCACCTGGGCGAGATCAACCACATCCAGCTGGCCGACAACCCGGGCCGCAACGAGCCGGGCACCGGTGAGATCAACTACCGCTTCCTGTTCGAACACCTGGACCGCATCGGCTACCAGGGTTGGGTTGGCTGTGAATACAAGCCGCTGACCACCACTGAAGCAGGCCTGGGTTGGCTGAAAACCCACAACGCAATCTGACACTGAACCCTGTAGGAGTGAGCCTGCTCGCGATGAGGCCAGCACATTCGACATTGATGTTGCCTGACATACCGCTATCGCGAGCAAGCCGCAAGCGGGCACTCGCTCCTACAAAAAGCTACGCCCCTATTTGCTTGAGCAAGACAAAACAAGAGGATTTTCTCATGGCTAAAATCGGATTTATCGGCACCGGCATCATGGGCCACCCAATGGCGGCAAACCTGCAGAAAGCCGGGCACAGCCTGTTCCTTTCGCAACACCACGACGCAGCCCCTGCCGATCTGATCGCTGCTGGCGCCGTTGCCCTGGCGAACCCGAAAGAAGTCGCCCAGGAAGCCGAATTCATCATCGTCATGGTCCCCGATACCCCTCAGGTCGAGGACGTGCTGTTCCGTGCTGATGGCATTGCAGCCGGTGTTGGCAAAGGCAAAGTAGTGATCGACATGAGCTCGATCTCGCCAACCGCAACCAAAGCCTTCGCTGCACGGATCAATGAAAAAGGCGCGCAGTACCTCGACGCCCCGGTGTCCGGCGGTGAAGTGGGTGCCAAGGCTGCGACCCTGAGCATCATGGTCGGTGGCGATGCCGATGCCTTTGAACGCGCCCTCGCGCTGTTCCAGGCCATGGGCAAGAACATCACCCTGGTCGGCGGCAATGGCGACGGTCAAACCGCCAAGGTAGCGAACCAGATCATCGTTGCGCTGAATATCCAGGCCGTGGCCGAGGCCCTGCTGTTCGCCTCGAAGAACGGCGCCGACCCAGCCAAGGTTCGCGAAGCACTGATGGGTGGCTTTGCCTCCTCGAAGATCCTTGAGGTCCACGGCGATCGCATGATCAAGGGCACCTTCGATCCAGGCTTCCGCATCAGCCTGCACCAGAAGGACCTGAACCTGGCCCTGCAAGGCGCCAAGGAACTGAACATCAACCTGCCCAACACCGCCAATACCCAGCAAGTGTTCAGCACCTGCGCGGCCATCGGTGGCAGCAACTGGGACCACTCGGCGCTGATCAAGGGCCTGGAGCACATGGCGAATTTCTCGATTCGCGATAAATAAGCCTTTGGTGCCACCCGCTCTCCCTGTGGGAGCGGGCTTGCCCGCGATCGAATCGCCGCGGTGTACCTGATAAACCGCGTCGCCTGAATCGCAGGCAAGCCAGCTCCCACCAGGGCCCGAGTTGCCCACACATGTTCGCTCTATCCCAATAACAAGAATTCCGGGAGCCCGCCATGTCGGTCGATCCGCAACAATTCCTGCGCGACCTGTTCGCCACCGCCATCGACGCGGCCCATCCGCAACAGGTCCTCGAAGCTCATCTACCCAAAGACCGCAGCGGTCGAGTCATCGTCATCGGTGCCGGCAAAGCCGCGGCCGCCATGGCCCAGGTGGTCGAGCGCTGCTGGCAGGGTGAAGTGTCCGGGCTGGTCGTCACCCGCTACGGTCACGGCGCGCCCTGCGAAAAAATCGAAGTGGTCGAAGCCGCCCACCCGGTGCCCGATGCCGCCGGCCTGGCCGTGGCCAAGCGTGTACTCGAACTGGTCAGCAACCTGAATGAAGACGACCGGGTGATCTTCCTGCTCTCCGGCGGCGGCTCGGCATTGCTGGCATTGCCCGCAGCCGGCATCACCCTCGCCGACAAGCAGGCCATCAACAAGGCCCTGCTCAAGTGCGGCGCGACCATTGGCGAGATGAACTGCGTGCGCAAGCACCTCTCCGCCATCAAGGGTGGCCGCCTGGGCAAAGCCTGCTGGCCGGCCACGGTGTACACCTATGCCATTTCCGATGTCCCGGGCGACCTCGCCACCGTGATCGCCTCCGGCCCGACCGTGGCCGACCCGAGCACCTCCGGCCAGGCCCTGGACATTCTCAAGCGTTACGCCATCGAGGTTCCGGCTTCGGTGCGCAGCTGGTTGCAAAGCCCCGAATCGGAAACGGTAAAACCCGGTGATCCGAGCCTGGCCCGCAGCCATTTCCAACTGATCGCCCGCCCCCAGCAATCCCTTGAAGCCGCGGCAGTGAAAGCCCGCCAGGCCGGTTTCAGCCCACTGATCCTCGGAGACCTGGAAGGCGAGTCGCGCGAGGTGGCAAAGGTCCACGCCGGCATCGCCCGCCAAGTGGTGCTGCACGGCCAGCCGCTGGCCGCACCCTGCGTGATCCTGTCCGGTGGCGAAACCACCGTGACCGTGCGCGGCAATGGCCGTGGCGGACGCAACGCCGAATTCCTGCTGAGCTTGACCGACAGCCTCAAGGGCCTGCCAGGCGTCTACGCACTGGCCGGTGATACCGACGGCATCGACGGCTCCGAAGACAACGCCGGCGCCCTGATGACCCCGGACAGCTACGCCCGCGCCGCCGCCCTGGGCCTGAGCGCCAGCGCCGAGCTGGACAACAACAATGGCTACGGTTACTTCGCCGCGCTCGACGCCCTGATCGTCACCGAGCCGACGCGCACCAACGTCAATGACTTCCGCGCCATCCTGATCCTCGAGAACCCAAAACATGACGCCTGACAAAAAGGTCAAAATCCTCGCCACCCTGGGGCCTGCCACCGACGGCATCGAAGACATCCGCGAACTGGTACTGGCTGGGGTCAACATCTTTCGCCTGAACTTCAGCCATGGCGATCATGCCGACCACGCCCAGCGCTACCAGTGGATCCGCGAAGTCGAGCGCCAGCTCAATTACCCACTGGGGATCCTGATGGACCTGCAAGGTCCGAAGCTGCGGGTCGGCAAGTTCGCCGAAGGCAAGGTGCAACTGGTGCGTGGCCAGGCCCTGCGCCTGGATCTCGATCCGACGCCGGGCGATGCCCGCCGGGTCAACCTGCCCCACCCGGAAATCATCGCGGCGCTGGAGCCGGGCATGGACCTGCTGCTGGACGACGGCAAACTGCGCCTGCGGGTGGTCAGTAAATACGCCGACGCCATCGACACCACGGTGCTCAACGGCGGCGAGCTGTCGGATCGCAAAGGCGTCAACGTGCCGCAAGCGGTGCTCGACCTCAGCCCGCTGACCGCCAAGGACCGTCGTGACCTGAGCTTCGGCCTGGAACTGGGGGTGGACTGGGTGGCCCTTTCCTTTGTCCAGCGTCCCGAGGACATCCGCGAGGCCCGCGCCCTGATCGGCGACAAGGCGTTCCTGATGGCGAAAATCGAGAAGCCTTCGGCAGTCGAGCAACTGCGCGAAATCGCCGAGCTGAGTGACGCGATCATGGTCGCCCGCGGCGACCTGGGAGTGGAAGTGCCGGCCGAAAGCGTGCCGCAGATCCAGAAAGACATCATCAGCACCTGCCGCCAGTTGGGCAAACCGGTGGTGGTGGCGACCCAGATGCTCGAGTCCATGCGCTTCTCCCCGGCACCGACCCGCGCCGAAGTCACCGATGTCGCGACCGCCGTGGCCGAAGGCACCGACGCGGTGATGCTGTCGGCGGAAACCGCCTCCGGTGAATACCCGCTCGAAGCCGTGCAGATGATGAGCAAGATCATCCGTCAGGTCGAAGCCGGCCCGGACTATCAGGCGCAACTCGACGTCAGCCGACCGAAAGCCGAAGCCACCACCTCGGACGCCATCAGCTGCGCCATCCGCCGCATCAGCAACATCCTGCCGGTGGCGGTGCTGGTGAACTACAGCGAGTCGGGCAGCTCGAGCTTGCGCGCGGCGCGGGAGCGGCCGGCGGTGCCGATCCTCAACCTGACCCCGAACCTGTCGACGGCGCGGCGCCTGAGCGTGGCCTGGGGCGTGCACTCGGTGGTCAACGACCGCTTGCGCCAAGTCGACGAGGTCTGCTCCACCGCTCTGGAAATCGCCCAGGCCCAAGGCATGGCCCAGCGCGGCGACACCTTGTTGATCACCGCCGGTGTGCCTTTCGGCCAGCCGGGATCGACTAACTCGTTGCGTATCGAGACGTTGATCTAGAGCGCCCATACCGGCTCCATCGCCAGCAGGCTGGCTCCCACATTTGTTTTGGGTCGATCTCAGAATCAAGACTGAACCAAGATTCAGTGTGGGAGCCAGCCTGCTGGCGATCAGCCGGGGTCACGCTCGACCAATTCGCTCCCTTTGATCTTGCAGAACTGCCATGCCTGCCAACCACTTCAACAGCCACTGCCCCGACTGGGCGACTGCGCTGCTCAACGGCTTCAGCCAGATCTTCCTTCAGCGCAATCCGCTGTGCGGCCTGCTGTGCCTCTGCGCCATCCTGTTTACCGCGCCGGCCTTGCTGGGCGGTGCGTTACTGGGCGGGGTCGCGGGACTGCTCACCGCGCAACGCCGCAACTATGCCAAGGCCGATCGCCAGGCCGGGCTTTTCAGTTACAACGGGGTCTTGCTCGGCTTGCTGCTGAGCCTGTATTTCCCCTGGTCGGCGCTGCTGCCACCACTGATCCTGGCCGCCGGCGGCCTGAGCGCAATGATCACGCAACAGTGGCTCAAACGGGTGCGAGTCAGCCAATACCTGCCGGCCTACACCACACCCTTCGTCGTGCTGAGCTGGCTGCTGCTGTGTTTCGCCACGCCCCCGACAACCGCGCACTTGATCGAAGTCAACTCGCTGAACATGCTCGCAGCCCCCTTCAAAGGAATCGGCCAGGTGATGTTCCTCGGGCATCCGCTGGCCGGTGCGCTGATTGCCGGCGGATTGCTGATCGCCGACCGCCGCGCCTTCTGCTGGGCGTTGCTGGCCTCTGTCGCAGGCATGGGCTGGAGCATGCTGCACCACGACTTCTACAGCGCATTGCTCGGCCTCGGAGGCTACAACGCCGTGCTCGCCGCCCTCGCCCTCAGCTCGCAACGCCAGCAACCGTGGTTGCCGCTGCTCGGCATAACCTTGGCCTTGTTGCTGACACCGCTGTTTGCCGCCATCGGCCTGCCCACGTTGACCGCGCCGTTCATTGTTGCCTGCTGGCTGCTGCGCAGCGCCGTGCAAATGTTTGCGAAGACCGCTGTCGCCCATACGCCTTGCACTCTGGAGGAGAATCAACCTAGGCTGCGCTGATCATCGATTCAGGCGTTTTCCATGGACAGCAGCAAAAACTGGCGCGAAGAACTTCACGTCATCGTGTTCCAGAGCGACACCCAGGCCGGACGGCGCTTCGACGGCATCCTGCTGTTGATCATCCTCGCCAGCCTGGTGATTGTGATGCTCGACAGCATCGACAGCATCCACCGCGACTATGCCAACGTGCTGGCCTACATCGAGTGGGGCTTCACCTTGATCTTCGCCATCGAGTACGGCTTGCGCCTGTACTGCTCGCCCAAGCCGTTGCGCTATGCGTTCAGCTTCTATGGACTGGTCGACCTGCTGGCGATCGTGCCGGGGATACTCGCCCTGTACTACAGCGACGCCCAGTACCTGCTGATTATCCGCATCATCCGTATGCTGCGGATCTTCCGCGTACTCAAGCTCAGCCCCTACCTCAAGCAAGCCAACTACCTGATGGCGGCGCTGCGCGGCAGCAAGCAGAAGATCGTGGTGTTCCTGGTCAGCGTGTGCACCCTGGTGACGGTGTTCGGCACCCTCATGTACGTGATCGAAGGCCCGCAGAACGGCTTCACCAGCATCCCCAAGGGCATCTACTGGGCGATCGTCACCCTGACCACCGTGGGCTTCGGCGATATCGTGCCCAAGACGCCCCTGGGCCAGGTGATCTCCTCGCTGGTGATGATCACCGGTTACTCGATCATTGCCGTGCCGACGGGCATCTTTACCGCAGAACTGGCCAACGCCATGCGCGGCGAGCAACTGCAACACGACTGCCCGGTGTGCAAGAAAAACAGCCATGAGCACGGCGCAGCGTTCTGCTCACGTTGTGGTAATGCGCTATTTAAGAAAATCGAATAAGCAAAGTACTTTTTAATCTTTAAAGAGCTATAGAGCCCCGGCTATAGTCGACGGCAAAATGCCTTCACTCTCTCGAACAAAAGGAATGTGCAGTGAAAAAGATCTTTGGCGCCTCACTCCTGGCCGCTGGCCTGACCCTCGCTAGCGTGGCTCAAGCCGCACCAACCCTGCTTAACGTTTCCTACGACGTGATGCGCGATTTCTACAAGGACTACAACACTGCCTTCCAGAAACACTGGCAAGCCGAGCACAACGAAACCATCACCCTGCAGATGTCTTTCGGCGGCTCCAGCAAACAGGCACGTTCGGTGATCGACGGCCTGCCGGCTGACGTCATTACCATGAACATGGCCACCGATATCAATGCCCTGGCCGACAACGGCAAACTGGTCCCGGAAAACTGGGTTACCCGCCTGCCGAACAACAGCGCACCGTTTACCTCGGCCACCGTATTCATCGTCCGCAAGGGCAACCCCAAGGCCCTGAAAGACTGGCCCGACCTGCTCAAGGACGGCGTGCAGGTGATTGTGCCCAACCCGAAAACCTCGGGTAACGGCCGCTACACCTACCTGTCTGCCTGGGGCTACGTGCTGAAAAACGGCGGCGATGAGAACAAGGCCAAGGACTTCGTCGGCAAACTGTTCAAACAAGCCCCGGTCCTCGACACCGGCGGCCGTGCGGCCACTACCACCTTCATGACCAACCAGATCGGCGACGTGCTGGTGACCTTCGAGAACGAAGCGGAAATGATTGCCCGCGAATTCGGTCGCGACCAGTTCGAAGTGATCTACCCAAGCGTCTCCGCCGAAGCCGAGCCACCGGTCAGCGTGGTCGACAAAGTCGTCGACAGGAAAGGCAGCCGTGCCGCTGCCGAGGAATACCTGAAGTACCTGTGGTCCCCAGAAGGTCAGGAAATTGCGGCCGCCAACTACCTGCGCCCACGTGACCCGGCGGTGCTGGCCAAGTACACCGACCGTTTCCCGAAAGTCGACTTCCTGTCGGTAGAAAAAACCTTCGGTGACTGGCGTACCGTGCAGAAGACCCACTTCAACGACGGTGGGATTTTCGACAAGATCTACAGCGGCCAATAAGCTGCACTGAAACGAAAAAAGGCGACCTGCGGGTCGCCTTTTTTTGTCGCTGCCCGTCCTAGGGCAACATCGCTTCCACTTCCACTTCGATCAGCCACTGCGGCAACGAAAGCCCACTGACAATCACCCAGGAAGACGCTGGCGGATTGCTCGGGAAGCGCTCCAGCAACACCTGGGTGATCTGCTCTTGTTCATCGCGCGCGGTCTCGGCGATGTAAATCCGCATCACCACCACATGGGACAGGTCCCCGCCCGCCTCGCGCAATATCGCCTCGATGTTATCGAACGCCTTGTCAGTCTGCTCGCGCAAGCCAGGCGCTACCGTACGCTCATGCTCGTCGACACCGACCTGACCGGACAACAACAACCGACGCCCGCCACTGACCTCAACCGCCTGGCTGAATCCGTACTGCAGCGAGTTGAAAACACTGGAGGGATTTAACACCGACTTGTGCATGAAGACTCCTGACTCCCTGGAATGACCGGGAAATCTAAATCAACCGGCAGCAGGGTTCCAGTGACCGCAACATTCGGAAACTCACCAATCAAGCCGAAAGGGTCTTATCTACTGCCCGAACTGCCTGCCCAATCCCGAAGGCACGCCGTGGATATCGGTGTCTTCCCACGGCCCTTGGGGGCTGATGCTGCGGCTCCAGCCGTTATCCCAGCGGTAATAGGTGCGCTGGCGGTAGAAGACGTTGCTCTGGTCGTCGAGGACGTAGACCCCCAGTTTCGCATCCCAATGACTGTTGCCACCTGGTGGCGGAGCGAAACTGGCGGAGGTGCGTGGCAAGGGTTTGGCCGGCTTGTTCGGCGTCACCGGCTTGCCGGGAGCCGTCGTGGGCTTGGGCTTGGTGGTCGGGCCCGACGGCGGGATCGGTGGCAACGGGCTGGTGTCTGGAGTGGGCTGCTGGACCGTACAGGCGCTTAACCCTAGAACCAGGCTGAGCAGGGTAATTCGAGCGAGTACGGTCATAGCGGCATTTCCTGATTATTGGTCCGGGCTGTCGATGGTCAACGATTGCGGCGCGGTGGTGCTGCTGGCCATTGGCTGGCTGCGTCCGACCCACTCGCCGGCAGTCGGTTGGCCGGCGCGGGATACCCGTGCAACCAGTTGGACTTCAGGGAAGTTCGACAGTTTCAACTGCGGCATCATTGCATCCGCGTCGCCCAGTTCCACGGTCACCGGCAGGTCGGCAACCGTCAAGCGCTTGGCTGCCAGCGGGGCCGGCGGGCCGGAAACGGCGCGAGCGAAGATGAACACGCTGTCACCTGGCAGGACCTTGGCCTTGACCTCGGCCGACAGGTCGACCGAAACCTTGAGCAAGGCCACCGGCTTGGCCGCGACGGCTGGGGCCTTGGCGACAGTCACGCCGCTTTCCTGGAGTTTTTCCGTGGCCCGCTGAATACCGCCTTGCAGCGCGGCACGGGAAGCGTCCTCGGTCGGCAGTTGGGCCAACAGGCGGTTCCAGTAGTCGATAGCGTCCTGGTAGCGCTCGCTTTCGAAGGCGGCGATACCCAGCAGGCCCAGGCTGGTGACTTCCTTTGGATCGGCCTTGAGTGCTTCGTCGGTCAGCGCCTGGACCTTGTCCGACCATTTCTTGTTGTCGGCAAAGTACTGGGCCTGGGCCCATTGACCCAGCAGTTCGGGCTGGCGACCCGCCAGGGCCACGGTGCGCTCGAAGATCTTCGCCGCGTCGGCTGGACGGTCCTGGGCCATGTAGGTACGGCCAAGGAAGTACAGGCCCTCGGCGGAATCCGGTTGTGCCGCTACGGCACGCTCCAGGCGCAAGGTCATTTCTTCCATCGACTGCGGCGCCTGGGCGAACTCGCGGGTCAGCTCAACCTTGTCGCTGGCACCAAAGTGCAGGTACAGGCCCAGGCCCAGCACCGGCACCAGGATTGCCGCCAGCAGCGGCAACGGCTTGCCCAGGCGGGATACCCGGCCGGCGTCGGCGCCTTCGGTGTCGGCCAGCAGCTCGCGAGCGGCTTCGTCGCGCCCTGCGGTCATTTGTGTAGCATCGAGCACGCCTTCAGCCTGCTGCGTCTGCAACTCGGCCACGCGCTCTTGATAAAGCGCCACGTTCAGCGCGGTACGATCCTCTTCACACTGGGCACGACGGCCACGCAGAACCGGGATCAACAGAAAACTCAGGGCAACCAGGAGCAGCAGACCTGCGGCAAGCCAGAAATCAATCATCAGTGTTTTTGTCCAGCAGTTGGTCGAGGCGCTCGCGCTCCTCGGCAGAAAGCGTGTCCTTGCCAGCCGCGCGTTCAACGCGCCGACGACGGACGATCAGGGCAATCACCACCACGCCACCCAGCAACAGCCCGGCCGGGCCAAACCACAACAGGGCGGTCTTGCCGGTCAGGGCGGGCTTGTAGCGGACGAAGTCGCCATAACGGTCGACCATGAAGTCGATGATCTGCTGGTTGTCCTTGCCCTCGCCGAGCATGCGGAAAATCTCTTTGCGCAGGTCAGCGGCAATCGGTGCATTGGAATCGGCAATGTCCTGATTCTGGCACTTGGGGCAACGCAGTTCCTTGGTCAGTTCGCGAAAACGCTCGCGATCCCCGTCCTTGGCGAACTCGTAGGTGTCGATGGCGGCATGCGCCACGCCGGCCAGGCTCAAGCCCAGGACCACAGCGGCAAACCAGCGCTTCATGGTTTGGCCTCATCCACCAGCGCCTGATACTTGGCCGCCAGTTGTTCACGCCAGACCACCTCGTCGATCACCCCCACGTACTTGTCGCGGATGATCCCCTTGGCGTCGATGAAGAAGGTTTCCGGCGCCCCGTAGACGCCCAGATTCAGGCCCAGGGAGCCCTCCTCGTCACGAATGTCCAGCAGGTACGGATTGTGGAACTCGGCCAGCCACTTCAAGGCATCGGCATTCACGTCCTTGTAGTTCACCCCGTAGATCACCACGCCCTGCTCGGCCAGCTTGTTCAACACCGGGTGCTCGACCCGGCAGGAAATGCACCAGGTGCCCCAGACGTTGACCAGCGCCGGCTTGCCCAGCAGATCAGCGCGGGTCAGGGTCTTGTCACCCTGCACGTTGACCAGACTGAACTCCGGGAACGGCTTGCCGATCATTGCCGAAGGCAACTCGGACGGATTGAGGTACAACCCGCGGTACAGAAACACCGCCACCAGCAGAAACAGCGCCAGTGGCAACACCATCAACCAACGTCTCATGCAGCCGCTCCCGACATGCCCAGCGCTTCACGCACCCGGCTTTTCACCTTGACCCGATAGCGCCGATCCATCGCTGCCAGCAACCCGCCAAAGCCGGTCAGCAGGCCGCCGAACCAGATCCAGCGTACGAACGGCTTGACGTGCACCCGCACGGCCCAGGCACCTTCGCCCAATGGCTCGCCAAGGGCGACGTAGATATCACGGGTGAAACCAGCGTCGATCCCGGCCTCGGTCATCACCGAGTTCTGCACGGTGTACAGGCGTTTTTCCGGGTGCAGCACGCTGACTTCCTTGCCGCCCTTGATCACCCGCACGGTGCCCTTGTCGGAGGTGAAGTTCGGCCCTTCGTAATGCTTGGCCCCCTCGAACACAAAGTGATAGCCGGCCAGTTCCATCGACTCGCCCGGCTCCAGGCGCAGGTCGCGCTCAGCGCTGTTCTGGCTGGAAAGGACCACGCCCAAGGCGCACACGGCGATCCCCAGGTGCGCGACCTGCATGCCCCAGTAACTGCGGGTCAGGGTCGGCAGGCCCTTGATCAGGCCTTTGTGGCGGGTCTTGTCGAGGATGTCGCGGACCCCGGCCAACAGCACCCAGGCGGCGAGCATGAAGGTCGCCAGCACGGCCCAGTTGAAGTCGCCATAGGCGATCCCGGCCACCACTGCCAGCGCAGCACTGCCCAGCAAGACCGGCGTGAGCATGCCCACCAGCCACTTCACCGGGGTGTCCTTCCAGCGCACCAGCACGCCGACGGCCATCACCACCATCAACAACGCCATCAACGGAATGAACAGGGCGTTGAAGTAGGGCGGGCCGACCGACAGCTTGGCCCCGGTCATGGCGTCGAGGATCAGCGGGTACAGGGTACCGAGCAGGATCATCGAGGCCGCCACCACCAGCACCAGGTTGTTGCCCAGCAGCAGGGTTTCCCGCGACCACAGGTTGAAGCCCACATGGCTCTTGACCACCGGCGCGCGCAGGGCGAACAGGGTCAGCGAGCCACCCACCACAAACAGCAGGAAGATCAGGATGAACACGCCACGCTCAGGGTCCGAGGCAAAGGCGTGGACCGAAGTCAGGACCCCGGAACGCACGAGGAAGGTCCCCAGCAGGCTCAGGGAGAAGGCAGCGATCGCCAGCAGTACGGTCCAGCTTTTGAACACGCCACGTTTTTCGGTCACGGCCAGGGAGTGAATCAGCGCCGTGCCGACCAGCCAAGGCATGAACGAGGCATTTTCTACCGGGTCCCAGAACCACCAGCCGCCCCAGCCGAGTTCGTAGTAGGCCCACCACGAACCGAGGGTGATGCCGATGCCCAGGAACGCCCAGGCGACGATGGTCCACGGACGAGACCAACGGGCCCATGCGGCATCCAGGCGACCGCCCATCAAGGCGGCGATGGCGAAGGCGAAGGCCACCGAGAAGCCGACGTAGCCCATGTACAGCATCGGCGGGTGAACGATCAGGCCGATGTCCTGCAGCAACGGGTTGAGGTCGGCGCCATCGGTAGGCATCTGCGGCAGGATGCGCTCGAACGGGTTCGAGGTGAGGATCAGGAACAGCAGGAAGCCGATGCTGATCATCCCCATCACCGACAGCACCCGCGCCAGCATGACCTGCGGCAATTGCCGCGAGAACACCGACACGGCGAAGGTCCAGCCACCCAGAATCATCGCCCACAACAGCAGCGAACCTTCGTGGGCGCCCCACACGGCGCTGAACTTGTAGTACCACGGCAAGGCGCTGTTGGAGTTGTTGGCCACATAGGCGACGGAGAAGTCGTCGACCATGAAGGCGTAGGTCAGGCAGCCGAAGGAGAATGCCAGGAAGGCGAACTGCCCCCAGGCGGCAGGCTGGGCCAGGCCCATCCACATGCGGTCACCGCGCCAGGCACCGAACAACGGCACGATCGCCTGGACGATGGCAAAACACAGGGCGAGGATCATCGCCAGGTGGCCCAACTCGGGAATAAAGATGCCGGACGTCATGGATCAACCCTCCTTCACGGGTGTCGGGGCGGATTGACCACTGTCTTTGAGCGCCTTGGTCACTTCCGGCGGCATGTACTTCTCGTCGTGCTTGGCCAGCACTTCGTCAGCCACCACCACGCCCTCGGCATTCAACTTGCCCAGGGCGACGATGCCCTGCCCTTCGCGGAACAGGTCCGGGAGGATGCCACGGTAGGTGATGGTCACGGATTTGTTGAAGTCGGTGACGACGAACCTCACGTCCAGCGAATCGCCGGAACGTTTCAGGGAACCGGCCTCGACCATGCCACCGGCGCGGATGCGCGTATCTTGCGGGGCTTCGCCATTGGCGAT
Organism: Pseudomonas sp. NPDC087626; assembly: GCF_044743405.1. Taxonomy (NCBI): domain Bacteria; kingdom Pseudomonadati; phylum Pseudomonadota; class Gammaproteobacteria; order Pseudomonadales; family Pseudomonadaceae; genus Pseudomonas; species Pseudomonas sp. NPDC087626. Next base: position 83,998 of record NZ_JBIUWJ010000018.1, on the reverse strand, counting down.
CTGGGTCGGGGTGTAGAACAGGTTGATGTTTTGCTGCAAGGCACTCAAGGCCAGGCCGACAGCAGCGCCAACCCCCACCAGGATCGCGAGAATGATGAGCAGACGTTTTTTACGCAGCGGATTCACTTGCTGTTCTCCCGGCGCAGACGACGCGCCTCTTGTTGCAGATAACGCTTGCGGGCCAGGATCGGCGCGACCACGTTGAGGGCCAGTACCGCCAGGCAGATGCCATAGGCCGACCAGACATATAGACCGTGATGGCCCATGGCGAGGAAGTCGCCCAATGAAGCAAAACTCATGAGGCGGCCTCCAGGCTGTTTTGCACTTCGGCTTTGACCCAACTGGCCCGGGCTTCGCGCTTGAGCACTTCAAGGCGCATGCGCAGCAACAGCACCGCGCCGAAGAAACAGTAGAAACCCAACACCGTCAGCAGCAATGGCAGCCACATCTCCACCGGCATCGCCGGTTTTTCGGTGAGGGTGAAGGTCGCGCCCTGGTGCAGGGTGTTCCACCACTCCACCGAATACTTGATGATCGGGATGTTGATCACCCCGACAATCGCCAGCACCGCGCACGCCTTGGCGGCGCTGTCACGATTGCTGATGGCGTTGCCCAGCGCAATGAGACCGAAGTACAGGAACAGCAGGATCAGCATCGACGTTAGTCGCGCATCCCAGACCCACCACGAACCCCAGGTCGGCTTGCCCCAGATCGCCCCGGTGACCAGCGCCACGGCGGTCATCCAGGCACCAATCGGGGCCGCGCATTGCAGGGCGACGTCGGCCAGCTTCATCTTCCACACCAGCCCGACGATGCCGCAGACCGCCAGCATCACATACACCGACTGCGCCAGCATGGCCGCCGGCACGTGGATGTAGATGATCCTGAAGCTGTTGCCTTGCTGGTAGTCCGGCGGAGCGAACGCCAGGCCCCAGACCACTCCAATGCCGATCAGCAACACGGCGGCGATACTCAGCCAGGGCAGCATTTTGCCGCTGATGCCGTAAAACCACTTGGGCGAGCCGAGCTTGTGAAACCAGGTCCAGTTCATTGCTGTTTCCATCACGGTTGCTTTTCGTCAACACGAAAAGCCAGGGTCTTTACTGGTCGTTTTTTGACCAGACCTCATTATTCGCCGACGCTGATCTTCAGGCCAGCAGCTATTGCAAAGGGTGTCAGGGTAACTGCCAGGGCGGTCAGGCTCCCAAGCCACAGCAGATACCCGGTCGCCGGCATGCCCTGAAGTGCCGCCTGCAAGGCGCCACTGCCCAGGATCAACACCGGGATATACAACGGCAGAATCAACAGCGCCAGCAGCAAGCCGCCACGCTTCAAACCCACCGTCAGCGCCGCGCCGACCGCACCGAGCAGGCTCAGCACCGGTGTACCCAGCAACAGCGACAAGAGCAAAACCGGCAGACAGGCGGCAGGCAAACCGAGCATCAAGGCCAGCAACGGCGCAAGCAATACCAATGCCAGGCCGGAAAACGCCCAGTGTGCCAGTACCTTGGCCAAAACCAGAAGAGCCAGGGGGTGCGACGAAAGGACCCACTGCTCAAGGGATCCGTCCTCGAAATCGCTGCGGAAAAGCCCGTCCAGCGAGAGCAAAACCGATAAAAGGGCAGCTACCCAGACCAGGCCCGGAGACAAGGTTTGCAACAATTGAGTCTCAGGTCCCACTGCCAATGGAAACAATGCGACAACAATTGCGAAAAATACCAAGGGGTTGGCCAGCTCCGCCGGACGGCGACACAACAACCGGGCCTCGCGGGCCACCAACAGCGCAAAAACACTCATACGGCCCACTGCCCCAGGTCGATATCACGGTAACCGGCCGGCATCCGGGTCATGGTGTGGTGGGTGGTCAGGATCACCATGCCGCCCTGTTCACAATGGGCGGCCAGGTGCTCTTCCAACTGGGCGACACCTTGCTTGTCCAGGGCGGTGAACGGCTCGTCGAGGATCCACAGCGCCGGACTCTCGAGGTACAACCGCGCCAGAGCGACCCGGCGTTGCTGGCCGGCGGACAGGGTATGGCACGGCACATCTTCAAAACCGCGCAGCCCGACGGCCGCCAGCGCCTGCCAGATAGCCTCGCGGTTGGCCGGCTGGTGCAGGGCGCAGAGCCAACTGAGGTTCTCTTCGGCGCTCAGCAGGTCCTTGATGCCGGCGGCATGGCCGATCCACAACAAATTGTGGGCCAACTCTATCCGCTGGCTGTGCAGCGGCTCGCCATTGAGCAACACCTGGCCGCTGGTCGGCTGCATCAGGCCGGCCAACAGGCGCAGCAGGCTGGTCTTGCCGCTGCCGTTGGGGCCGCTGATCTGCAGCATGTCGCCGCGATCCAGACGCAATGCGAGGTTTTCGAAGAGCATCCGCCAGTCTCGCTCACAGGCGAGCGCTACGGCTTCTAGTAGAGGGATGGTCAAGAGATCGCGGGCCTTTACGGTTCAAGTCGGCAGTGGATCGGCCGTTAAAGTGGTGCAGCATAGATGCATTGACGGCCTGTTCCAGAGAGCTGGGTCAATATTTATGCTGGTTTTGCTGCGCGATGGCGCCGCGCGTCCTTGGAGACGGGCGGCATTATACATGTCATGTCCTACTCTCAAGAGGGCAATTTCGACAGGGTGTGACCGATGACCGCTGAGATCAACCTTCCTCCCCTGCCCCCCGCGGCACCTGCCACGCCGCGCGTGCAGGCCAGTGGCGAGTTGCTCAAGCTGCTGACCCCGGTGGACGGCCTGATCGGTGCCGGGCAGAGCGCCAAGGCCGAAGTCCTGTCACTCAAGCAGGACCAGCAGATGTTCCAGCTGCTGCTCAAGATCACCCTGGCGGGCGGGCGCCAGACCACCGTATCGGCCACCAGCAGCCTGCCATTGGCCCTGGGTGCCAGCCTGGCCATTACCCAGCCCTCGGCCGGCAGCCTGGCGATCAGCCCACAATCCAGCCTGACCGGCAACGCCGCGGCCCTGTCGCGCATTGACACCACACAACTACCGGTGGGCACGCTGTTGCAGGGCAAGGTGCTGACCACCCAGTTACAGCCGCAGGCACCGGGGCAACCGGCGGTATACCGCTCTATGGTCAGCCTGCTCAACAGCGCGCTCAGCGGCACCACTCTGAACATCGACAGCCCGCAGCCGCTGCGCATCGGCACCCTGCTCAGCGCGCAAGTCCAGGACGCGCACACCCTCAGCTTCGTGCCCCTGAGCACTCGCCAGGAACAATTGGCGATCAGCCAACAATTGCACACCCAGCAGAGTCGCCAGGGTTCCCTGGACGCGGTGTTCAAGGCGTTGCAGAACCTGCCGGCCGATGAGCAATCTCCTGAGGTTCGCGCCAGCGTCGACAAACTGCTTGCCAGCCTGCCCGAGGTCCAGCACCTGAGCAGCGCCAAGGGGCTGGCGCAAGCGCTGGCCAACAGCGGGCTGTTTCTCGAAAGTCGACTCCTGGCCGGGCAAAATCCCGCGTCGGCAGACGACCTCAAGGGCAACCTGTTGCGTCTGATCGCCCAACTGGCCCCCGGCCTGCCGGCCAACCCCAGCTTCAATGCCGCGTTGGCCGCCAACACCCTGGCCCAGGCTTTGCCAAGCTTCGTGCGTAACGCCCTCGGCACCCTCGGCCAGGTCAGCGCCAAACCCGCACCGGGTGGCTTCCCCCTGCCCTCGCGGCTGCTGCAGAACCTGACCGAGGAAGGCGACCTGGAACACCTGCTGCGCCTGGCCGCCGCCGCGATCTCGCGCCTGCAAAGCCACCAATTGTCGAGCCTGGAGCAGACCGGCATGACCGAGGACGGCCGCCTGCAAACCACCTGGCAGCTGGAAATCCCCATGCGCAACCTGCAAGACATCGTGCCACTGCAGGTCAAGGTGCAGCGCGAAGACCCTCCGCCCAGGGATCCCAAGGAAAAACCCACCGAACGCGAAGCCCGCCAACACTTGTGGCGGGTCGACCTGGCATTCGACCTTGAGCCCCTGGGACCACTGCAGGTACAGGCACAACTGGTACGCGGCAGCCTGTCCAGCCAACTTTGGGCCGAACGCCCCTACACCGCCAGCCTGATTGAACAGCACCTGGACCATTTGCGCGCGCAACTGCATGCCTGCGGCCTGAACGTCGGCGACCTCGACTGTCACCTCGGCATTCCCCCCCAAGGCCCACAAACCCGTCTCGAACAACGCTGGGTGGACGACACCGCATGAACCACCACAACCTGCCCCGCCAGGCCATCGCCCTCAAATACGACGGCCAGCACGCCCCCACGCTCACCGGCAAAGGCGACGACGCCCTGGCCGAAGCCATCCTGAAAATCGCCCGCGAGCATGAGGTACCGATCTACGAAAACGCCGAGCTGGTGCGGTTGTTGGCGCGGATGGAATTGGGCGATAGCATCCCCGAAGAGCTGTATCGGACCATTGCCGAGATCATTGCGTTTGCCTGGAACCTGAAGGGCAAGTTTGCCCAGACACAGGACCTGGACACGACGCAGCTGGAGAAAGACATCACCCATCGCGGGGATGATTATTGAAGTGTCAGCGCCCACAGATTGGATGGGGGCTGGCAAAGCCGACAATGGTGGCGCCTGGTATGCCGCTATCGCGGGCAAGCCCGCTCCCACAGGTTCAGTTGGTGTATGCGAGATCTGCACGCACCGCAAATTACTGTGGGAGCGGGCTTGCCCGCGATGGTCGTCAACGATGACGCATACAGCCTGACACCCAGCAGCGCCCTCAGGCCTTTCGCGGGCAAGCCCGCTCCCACAGGTTCAGTCGGTGTATGCGAGATCTGCAAGCACCGCAAATTACTGTGGGTGTATCCAAGATCTGCAAGCACCGCAAATTACTGTGGGAGCGGGCTTGCCCGCGATAGTCGTCAACGATGACGCATACAGCCTGACACCCAGCAGCGCCCTCAGGCCTTTCGCGGGCAAGCCCGCTCCCACAGGTTCTGTGGGGGTATGCAGAATCTGCAAGCACCGCAAATTACTGTGGGAGCGGGCTTGCCCGCGATGGGGCCGGGGCCGGCAACATGCATAGCGCCTGGCAATCAGCCCTTGTGCATCTTGCTCATCAACTCCGCCTCGGCCTGGGTCAAGCCGCAGGAGTGGGTCAGTTCGTCGACGCTGGCGCCCATGCCCACCAGGCGCGCGGCCTGGGCGAATGACAGGCTGGTCGGGTCGCGCTGTTCGATCCGGGTCAGTTTGTCCGGCAACGGCTCGACCAGCACGCGCAACTCTTGCAGTTCTTCACCCATGCGCACCGTACCGTCCTGGTAATGATCGACGCGCCGGGCCAGTTCCTTGATCCGTTGGTCACGCTGCGCATCGGCTTGTGCCGCGACCACGGCCAGTGCTCGCTGCTTGCGGGTATAGGCGAGAAAAATCGCCAGGCTGCCGATCCACAGCAGCCCCAGGACAGTAACAGCCGCTTCGAGAATCAATCAGATACTCTCCAGGTCCGACCACTCTTCCTCGCTCATCATCTTGTCCAGCTCGACCAGGATCAGCAGTTCGTTGTTCTTGTTGCACACGCCCTGGATGAACTTGGCCGACTCGTCGTTGCCGACGTTGGGCGCGGTCTCGATTTCCGACTGACGCAGGTAAACCACTTCCGCCACGCTGTCGACCATGATCCCGACCACTTGCTTGTCGGCCTCGATGATCACGATCCGGGTGTTGTCGCTGATCTCGGCATTCATCAGGCCGAAGCGCTGGCGGGTGTCGATCACGGTGACTACGTTGCCGCGCAGGTTGATGATGCCCAGCACGTAGCTGGGTGCACCCGGCACCGGCGCGATCTCGGTGTAGCGCAGGACTTCCTGGACGCGCATCACGTTGATCCCGTAGGTTTCATTGTCCAGCTTGAAGGTTACCCATTGCAGGATCGGATCTTCGGAACCCTTTGCTGACGACGCCTTATCATTCATACCCTGACCCCTTAAAAAAACCGCCGATGGCGGTGTGTGTTCTGCCTGGCCGCCACGACGGGCGGCCAGTGGCTTGTTATGTCAGTGAGTGCAGCGGCTTGCGCGTGCCCATGTGTTTGGCCCCGCCGCTGGCGATCAACTCGGCCAGTTGCGCGACATCGAGCAAGGCGCACATGTGTTCGATCACGGTGCCGGCCAACCATGGCCGTTGCCCGCGATGACTGCGCCATTTGATTTCGTTGGGGTTCAGGCGCAACGAGCGGCTGACCTGATGCACCGCCAGCCCCCACTCGTAGCCCTGCACCGAGATCACGTATTGCAGGCCCTGGCGAAAGTCGTCGCGGTAGCGATCGGGCATCACCCAGCGTGCGGTATCCAGCACCTTGAGGTTGCCGGCCTGGCTCGGCAGGATCCCCAGGAACCACTCCGGCTGGCCGAACAAAGGCGTCAGCTCATGCCCGGCCAGGGGATAGATCGAACCCAGGCACACCAGCGGCACCGCCAGGGTCAAACCTGCGACATCGAACAACAGGCATTCGAACGGCTCGGCGGCCCAGCTCGGCCGACCATCGCTGTCCACGGGCGGTGGTGTGGTGCTCGGCGGCAGGTGCACGTCGGCCACCGGCTCGACCAGCGTATGCAGCAACGGCAGCACCGGGGCAGCCGGTGCCGGGACCACCGCCTCGACCAAGCTCACTTGCGGCAACTCGACCACAGGAGGCTGGGCATCGCGCGCCTGCTCTTGCAGCACCGCCGCCTGGAACTCGTCCAGCGCCCCTTGGGTTTCGATCACCTCGAGCACTTCGATGACCTCGCTCACCTCCACCGGCTGCTCTTCGGTGGCGTCCTGCAGCAAGGCGTCGAGGTAGGATTGCAGCGCCAGTTGCGGGCGTGAGGTGGTTTTCAGCGGCCGGTTCATCTCAAGCCACCTGCGCGACAAGTTGTTGCGCCAGCAGGTGCTTGAGCAACGAACGATAGGCCAGCACGCCACGGCTCTTGCCGTCGAACTGCGAAGGCGTAAGACCGGCGCGGCTGGCATCGCGCAGCCTTGTGTCGACCGGGATATAGCCCTGCCAGATGTCATCCGGGTACATATCGCGCAGCACCCGCAAAGTGCTCAGGGAGGCCTGGGTGCGACGGTCGAACAGGGTCGGCACGATGCTGAACGGCAACGCCTGCTTGCGCGAGCGATTGATCATCGCCAGGGTGTTGACCATGCGTTCCAGGCCCTTGACCGCCAGGTGCTCGGTCTGCACCGGGATCACCAGTTGCTGGCTTGCCGCCAAGGCATTGACCATCAGCACGCCGAGCAACGGCGGGCTGTCGATCAGGGCGTAATCGAAATCCTGCCACAACTGCGCCAGGCTCTTGGCAATCACCAGGCCCAGGCCGCTCTTGCCCGGCGACTGGCGCTCCAGGGTGGCCAGCGCGGTGCTCGACGGTAGCAGGGAAATACGTTCGTCGCTGGTGGGCAATAACAACTGCCCGGGCAGGCCTTGCGGCACGCTGCCGCCATGCAAAAACAGGTCGTAACAGCTGTGTTCCAGGCTGTCCGGGTCGTAACCGAAGTAACTGGTCATGGAGCCGTGGGGGTCGAGATCGACCACGACCACGCGCTTGCCCGCCTCAGCCAGCAACCCGGCTAAAGCGATGGAGGAAGTGGTTTTACCAACACCACCCTTTTGATTGGCAACTGCCCAGACTCTCATTCAGTTCGTTCCTCCCGGTCGTATGGGGCAACCGAGAAATAGCTCAACGTGGCAAGCCGGGTGACGGAGAATTGACGGCACTCTGCGGTCCCGGCGACTTGACCTGGGTCGGTGCAGTTTGTGTGCCAGCCCGCTTCAATGCCGCATCCGGTTGTGCATGGGCGGTACCCGTACCGGTCAGGCTGCGTCGCACATCGAGGTTACGCGAGATCACCAGCACCACCCGCCGGTTGCGCGCCCGCCCCTCGGCGGTGGCGTTATTGGCCACCGGCTGGAACTCGCCATACCCCACCGACGCCAGGCGCTGCGGATTGACGCCCTGCATCGCGAGCATGCGCACGATACTCGCCGAGCGGGCCGAGGACAGCTCCCAGTTGGTCGGGTACTGCGCGGTGCGGATCGGCAGGTCGTCGGTAAAACCTTCGACGTGAATCGGGTTATCGAACGGCTTGAGGATGGCCGCGACCTTATCGATGATGTTGAACGCGATATCGCTGGGCATGGCATCGCCGCTGCCGAACAACAGGCTGGAGTTGAGTTCGATCTCGACCCACAACTCGTTGCCGCGGATCGTCATCTGGTTGGCACTGAGCAGGTCGCCGAATGCCGCGCTGATGTCATCGGCGATACGCTTGAGCGGGTCGTCAGCGGCCTGGGCAATGCCCGCGTCGAGCTGCTCGCTGTCCTTGACCAGCGGCTTGGCCGGGGTCACGGTCTGTGGCCGTTCATCGCCGATGGGAATCGGCTTGAGCGCCCGATCGGAGTCGGTGAACACGCCGATCAGCGCCTCGGAGATCACCTTGTACTTGCCTTCGTTGATCGAGGAAATCGAATACATCACCACAAAAAAGGCAAACAGCAAGGTAATGAAGTCGGCGTAGGACACCAGCCAGCGTTCATGGTTGACGGGTTCTTCAGTGTAGCGCCGACGTGCCATGCTCCATGCCCCCCATCAGTCCATGAAGCCCTGAAGCTTGAGTTCGATGGAACGAGGGTTTTCACCTTCGGCGATCGACAGGATGCCTTCGAGCAACATTTCCCGGTACCGCGACTGACGCAAGGCAATCGCCTTGAGTTTGCTGGCGATGGGCAGCAGCACCAGGTTGGCACTGGCCACCCCGTAGATCGTCGCGACGAAGGCCACGGCAATGCCGCTGCCCAGTTGCGACGGATCGGCCAGGTTGCCCATGACGTGAATCAGGCCCATCACCGCGCCGATGATGCCGATGGTCGGGGCGTAGCCGCCCATGCTTTCAAAGACCTTGGCGGCTTCGATGTCGCGGCTTTCCTGAGTGTAGAAATCCACTTCGAGGATGCTGCGGATCGCTTCCGGCTCGGCGCCATCGACCAGCAATTGCAGGCCCTTGCGCGAATAGTTGTCGGGCTCCGCATCCGCCACGCCTTCGAGGCCCAGCAGGCCTTCCTTGCGCGCGGTCAGGCTCCAGTTGACCACCCGATCAATCCCGCCAGCCAGGTCGACCCGTGGCGGAAACAGAATCCATACCAGAATCTGCATGGCACGTTTGAAGGCGCTCATCGGCGACTGCAGCAGCGCCGCACCGATGGTTCCGCCGAGCACGATCAGGGCGGCCGGGCCGTTGGCCAGGGCGCCCAGGTGGCCGCCTTCCAGGTAGTTGCCGCCGATAATGGCGACAAACGCCATGATGATCCCGATAAGACTCAGCACATCCATCAGAGGCACGCCTCGGCCAGGTGTTTGCCGATCTCGTCGAGGTCGTAGATGGCATCGGCCAGGTTGGCTTTGACGATGGCCATCGGCATGCCGTAGATCACGCAGCTGGCTTCATCCTGGGCCCAGATGGCACTGCCGCTCTGCTTGAGCAGGCGTGCACCTTCCCGACCATCGGCGCCCATGCCGGTGAGTACCACCGCCAGAACTTTGTCGCCGTAGGACTTGGCCGCCGAACCGAAAGTGATATCCACGCACGGCTTGTAGTTCAAACGTTCGTCGCCCGGGAGGATTTTCACCGCGCCACGGCCGTCGATCATCATCTGTTTGCCACCCGGCGCCAGCAAGGCCAGGCCCGGACGCAGGATGTCGCCGTCCTCGGCTTCCTTGACTCTGATCCGGCACAGCTTGTCCAGGCGCTCGGCGAATGCCTTGGTAAAGGCCGCCGGCATGTGCTGGACCAGCACGATGGGCGCCGGGAAGTTGGCCGGCAATTGGGTCAGCACGCGCTGCAGGGCGACCGGGCCACCCGTGGAGGTACCGATGGCGACCAGCTTGTAGGCCTTGCGCTTGGGTGCCGGCGAGGACGGCGCAGCACGGGTTGGCACAGGTGCCACCGCCGGACGTGGTGCCGGGCTGCTACCGGCAAAATTGCTGACCGGTGCAGGGGCTGGGGTCGGGGTCGGGGTCGGGGTCGGGGTCGGGGTCGGGGTCGGGGTCGGGGTCGGCGCCGCTGCTGGTGCCGGCGCCCGATAGGCACTGAAGCGCCGGTTACTGCGCGAAATACTGTGGACCTTCTCGCACAGTAGTTGCTTGACCTTCTCCGGGTTGCGCGAGATGTCTTCGAAATTCTTCGGCAGGAAGTCCACCGCACCGGCGTCCAGCGCATCGAGGGTGACCCGCGCGCCTTCATGAGTCAGCGAGGAGAACATCAACACCGGGGTCGGGCAGCGCTGCATGATATGCCGCACCGCCGTGATGCCATCCATCATCGGCATCTCGTAGTCCATGGTGATCACGTCGGGCTTGAGGGCCAGCGCCTGATCAATCGCCTCCTTGCCATTGGTCGCGGTCCCGACCACCTGGATATTCGGGTCCGCCGAAAGGATTTCCGAGACGCGGCGGCGGAAAAAACCGGAATCATCCACCACCAGGACTTTGACTGCCATAAACACTCCATATAGGCGCAACAGGGCGCCAGGCGCCCCGCTCCACCAGAATCAAATACGCCGCGTGGCGTAACGCTTGAGCATGCTCGGGACATCGAGAATCAACGCGATGCGACCGTCACCGGTAATGGTGGCGCCCGACATGCCCGGCGTTCCCTGGAGCATTTTGCCCAATGGCTTGATGACCACTTCTTCCTGGCCAACCAGTTGATCGACGACAAAGCCGATCCGCTGGGTGCCCACCGAAAGGATCACCACATGGCCCTCGCGCTGCTCTTCATGAGCGGCGGAGGCGACCAGCCAGCGCTTGAGATAAAACAGCGGCAAGGCCTTGTCCCGCACGATCACCACTTCCTGGCCGTCGACCACGTTGGTGCGCGACAGGTCGAGGTGGAAGATCTCGTTGACGTTGACCAGTGGGAACGCAAAGGCCTGGTTGCCCAGCATCACCATCAGGGTCGGCATGATCGCCAGGGTCAACGGCACCTTGATCACGATCTTCGAACCCTGGCCCTTGGTCGAGTAGATGTTGATCGAGCCATTGAGCTGGGAAATCTTGGTTTTCACCACGTCCATGCCCACGCCACGCCCGGACACATCGGAGATCTCGGTCTTGGTCGAGAAACCCGGAGCGAAGATCAGGTTGTAGCATTCGGTGTCGCTCAGGCGCTCGGCCGCATCCTTGTCCATCACCCCGCGTTTCACCGCGATGGCGCGCAGGACGTTGGGGTCCATGCCTTTGCCGTCATCGGAGATCGACAGCAGGATGTGATCACCCTCCTGTTCGGCCGCCAGCACCACTTTGCCGCCCCGGGACTTGCCCGCGTCTTCGCGCTCTTGCGGCGATTCGATGCCGTGGTCGACCGCGTTGCGCACCAAGTGCACCAGCGGGTCGGCCAGGGCCTCGACGAGGTTCTTGTCCAGATCGGTTTCTTCGCCGACCAGCTCCAGGTTGATCTCTTTCTTGAGCTGGCGGGCCAGGTCGCGAACCAGGCGCGGGAAGCGCCCGAAGACCTTCTTGATCGGCTGCATGCGGGTCTTCATGACCGCGGTCTGCAGGTCCGCGGTGACCACGTCGAGGTTCGACACGGCCTTGGACATGGCCTCGTCGCCGCTGTTGAGCCCCAGGCGTACCAGGCGGTTACGCACCAGTACCAGCTCGCCCACCATGTTCATGATTTCGTCCAGGCGCGCGGTATCTACCCGTACGGTGGTCTCGGCTTCGCTGGCCGGTTTTTCCGCTGGTGGCGCCGACTGGGCGCGGGCCGGAGCCGGCTTGGCGACCGGGGCCACGGCTTTGGCCGCGACTGGCGCGGCGCTGGCCGCAACGGTCTCGGCATTGCCGGCGACGTGGCTGAACTTGCCCTTGCCGTGCAGCTCGTCGAGCAGCGATTCGAACTCGTGATCGGAGATCAGGTCGCCGCCAACCGCCGCCGCTTCGGCAACGATGGCGGCCGGCACCGAGGCAATCGCCGACTCGAGCGCTTCAACGGCAAAGTTGCCCTTGCCGTGCAACTGGTCGAGCAAGGCTTCGAATTCGTCGTCGGTTATGTCGCTGCTTTCAGCCGCGACCACCGGGGCGACCGGCTCGACCGGGGTCGCCAGGTTGTCCACGGCGAACTGGCCTTTGCCGTGCAACTGATCGAGCAACGACTCGAACTCGGCATCGCTGATTTCATCACTGCCGTTCGCCGCCGCTGGCGCCTGGATCACAGGTGCCTCGGCTTGCGCCTTGACCGCATTCAGCGAGTCGAGCAGCAGTTCAAATTCGTTATCGGTGATATCGCCGCTGTCGCTGGCAACAACCGGCGCCGCGGGTGCTGGCGCAAGCGCTGCCACCTCGTCGGCCGATTGCGGTTCCGCCAGGCGCGCCAGGGCCGCCAGCAGCTCGGCCGTGGCAGCAGTGACCGGTGCGCGCTCGCGCACTTCGCTGAACATGCCGTTGACCGCATCCAACGCTTCGAGCACCACGTCCATCAGCTCCGAGTCGACGCGCCGCTCACCCTTGCGCAGGATGTCGAAGACGTTCTCGGCGATGTGGCAGCACTCCACCAGTTCGTTGAGCTGGAGGAAGCCGGCGCCCCCTTTTACAGTGTGAAAACCGCGAAAAATTGCATTGAGCAGGTCCGCATCATCCGGTCGGCTTTCCAGCTCGACCAGTTGTTCGGACAGTTGCTCCAGAATCTCGCCGGCCTCAACCAGAAAATCCTGAAGGATCTCTTCATCGGCGCCGAAGCTCATGTGTAGGGGTGCTCCTAGAATCCAAGGCTGGAAAGCAAATCGTCGACATCGTCCTGACCGGACATCACGTCATCACGTTTATCGGCATGAATCTGCGGACCTTCACCCTGCGCCAGATGTTTTTGCGGATTTTTTTCCGCGAGGATCGCTGCACGGTCATGTTCGATGCCGGCAAAGCGGTCGACCTGGCTGGCCATCAGCACCAGTTTCAGCAGATTGCTTTCCACTTCCGTGACCAGTTGCGTCACGCGCTTGATCACCTGGCCGGTCAGGTCCTGGTAATCCTGGGCCAGCAAAATGTCGTTGAGGTTGCCCGCCACGACCTGGCTGTGGCTGGCGCTGCGGCTCAGGAAACCATCGACGCGCCGGGCCAGTTCACGGAACTCTTCAGCTCCGACTTCACGGCGCATGAAACGCCCCCAGTCTGCGCTCAACGCCTGGGCATCGGTCCCCAGGGCATTGACCAGCGGCGTGCTGTTCTCCACCAGGTCCATGGTGCGATTGGCCGCCGCCTCGGTCAGCTTGACCACATACCCCAGGCGCTCGGTGGCGTCGGTGATCTGCGAGACTTCCTCGGCTTGCGGCATGTTCGGGTCAATCTGGAAATTGACGATCGCGCTATGCAGCTCACGGGTGAGCTTGCCCACTTCCTGGTACAGGCCACGGTCACGGGTCTGGTTAAGCTCATGGATCAGTTGCACGGCCTCGCCGAACTTGCCCTTTTCCAGGCTGTCGACCAATTCGACCGCGTGTTTTTTCAGGGTCGATTCAAAATCGCCCTGTGAAATCTCTCGTTGTTCCATAGCTCCCCCGTGGCGCCAGACATCAACCGATGCGTTCGAAGATCTTCTCGATCTTTTCTTTCAACGCCTGGGCGGTGAACGGCTTGACCACATAGCCGTTGACGCCGGCCTGGGCCGCTTCGATGATCTGCTCGCGCTTGGCTTCAGCGGTCACCATCAACACTGGCAAGTGCTTGAGCTTTTCGTTGGCGCGCACGTGGCGCAGCAGATCGATACCGGTCATGCCCGGCATGTTCCAGTCCGTGACTAGAAAATCGATGCTGCCACTGTTGAGCATTGGGATGGCTGTAGTGCCGTCGTCTGCCTCGACCGTGTTGGTGAACCCGAGGTCACGCAACAGGTTTTTGATGATCCGCCGCATCGTTGAGAAGTCATCAACGATGAGGATTTTCATGTTCTTGTCCAATTCGACCTCCAAGCAGTCTTAAACGCGCCCAGCACCTGGGCACGCCATTCAATCAACAGGCAGAGCACTCAACGACGGTTTGGAGCACAACGGATGATGACCGCGCCAGCGCGAGGCTGTAGCGGTGTCGTTCGCAGTGTCCCCACACTGCTGTCAGCGCGCTCGCCACTCTCCCAAACGCCCCCGCAAACGGGCTGCGCACTGGCTGTGTAACTGGCTGACCCGCGATTCGCTGACCCCCAGGACCTCACCGATTTCCTTGAGGTTCAGCTCCTCGTCGTAGTACAGCGCCAAGACCAGTCGCTCACGCTCCGGCAAATTGGCAATCGCGTCCGCCAGCGCAGCCTGGAAGCGTTCATCCTCCAGGTCACGCGACGGCTCGAGATGAGCACTCGCGCCATCCTCATGCAGCCCTTCATGCTCGCCGTCCTGCAACAGGTCGTCGAAACTGAACAGGCGACTGCCCAAGGTGTCATTCAAAATCCCGTAATAATCGTCGAGACTCAATTGGAGTTCGGCCGCAACCTCGTGATCTTTAGCGTCACGTCCGGTTTTAGCTTCAATTGAGCGAATCGCGTCGCTGACCATGCGGGTATTGCGGTGCACCGAGCGTGGCGCCCAGTCACCTTTACGGACCTCGTCGAGCATTGCCCCGCGGATGCGGATCCCGGCGTAGGTTTCGAAACTCGCGCCTTTGCTGGCGTCGTACTTGGTCGAGACTTCCAGCAGGCCGATCATCCCGGCCTGGATCAGGTCTTCGACCTGGACACTGGCCGGCAGACGCGCCAGCAAGTGATAGGCAATGCGTTTTACCAGTGGCGCGTAACGCTCGATCAGCTCGTACTGCGCGTCACGCGCCGATTGCTTGTACAGGTTGTAACCGCTGGCTGTCATAGCACCGGACCCGCAGTCTGTTGCACCAGGCGCTCCACAAAAAACTCCAGATGCCCACGCGGATTGGCGGGCAATGGCCAGGTATCGACTTTCTGCGCAATGGCGCGGAAGGCCAGGGCGCACTTGGAACGAGGAAAGGCTTCGTACACCGCGCGCTGCTTCTGCACTGCCTTGCGTACGCTTTCGTCGTAGGGCACCGCACCGACGTATTGTAGGGCGACATCCAGGAAGCGGTCCGTGACCTTGGTCAACTTGGCGAACAGGTTGCGCCCTTCCTGCGGGCTTTGCGCCATGT
This sequence comes from Pseudomonas sp. NPDC087626, assembly GCF_044743405.1. NCBI lineage: Bacteria > Pseudomonadati > Pseudomonadota > Gammaproteobacteria > Pseudomonadales > Pseudomonadaceae > Pseudomonas > Pseudomonas sp. NPDC087626. Next base: position 68,866 of record NZ_JBIUWJ010000018.1, on the reverse strand, counting down.
TGGCCAGCACGCGGAAGCGGTTCATGCCGTAGTCACGGTTGAGCAGCTTGATCAGGGCGTAGGCGTCGGTGATCGAAGTCGGCTCGTCGCAGACCACCAGCAGCACTTCCTGCGCGGCACGGACAAAACTGACCACCGACTCGCCGATCCCGGCCGCGGTGTCGATCACCAGCACATCGAGGTTGTCGCCGATATCGCTGAACGCCTGGATCAGGCCCGCGTGCTGGGCCGGGCTCAAGTGCACCATGCTCTGGGTACCGGAGGCGGCCGGCACGATACGAATCCCGCCGGGCCCCTGCAGCAGCACGTCGCGCAATTCGCAGCGGCCCTCGATCACGTCGGCCAGGGTGCGCTTGGGCGTCAGCCCCAGCAACACATCGACGTTCGCCAGCCCCAGGTCGGCGTCCAGCAACATAACGCGCCGGCCGAGCTCTGCCAGAGCCAGGGACAAGTTCACTGAAACGTTAGTCTTACCGACGCCACCCTTGCCGCCGGTCACCGCGATCACCTGTACGGGATGCATGCTGCCCATGTGCTTTCTATACCTTGTCTTGCTTAGACGCGGGCTACATGACTGGCTGCGCGTTCCCTGGGGAACAATGCACGGCAGGCCATCGATGTAGATACAAATCTAGTCATTAATACCTCAGCCGACCCGTTTGGTCGGGCTGTGGTAGAGATCAGCGAACATATCAGCCATGGCTTCTTCGCTGGGTTCTTCCTGCATTTGTACACTCACGGCGCGACTGACCAACTGATGGCGGCGCGGCAGATGCAGGTCATCCGGGATACGCGGTCCATCGGTCAGATAGGCCACCGGTAATTCGTGACTGATCGCCAGGCTCAAGACCTCGCCCAGACTTGCCGTTTCGTCCAGTTTAGTCAGGATGCAGCCGGCCAGCCCGCAACGTTTATAACTGTGATAGGCGGCCGTCAGCACCTGCTTCTGGCTGGTGGTGGCCAGGACCAGATAATTCTTCGATTTGATCCCGCGTCCCGCCAGGCTTTCCAGCTGCATGCGCAAGGCCGGGTCGCTGGCCTGCAGGCCCGCGGTGTCGATCAACACCACACGCTTGCGCAGCAGTGGGTCCAGGGCCTGGGCCAGGGACTGACCCGGATCCAGGTGTGTCACCGACACGTTGAGGATCCGCCCCAGGGTCTTGAGTTGCTCCTGGGCGCCGATGCGGTAGCTGTCCATGCTCACCAGGGCGATGTTCTGCGCGCCGTACTTGAGCACATAACGCGCCGCCAGCTTGGCCAGGGTGGTGGTCTTGCCCATGCCGGCCGGGCCGACCATGGCAATCACTCCGCCCTCTTCCAGGGGTTCGATCTCGGGGGTGACGATCATCCGCGCCAGGTGGGCCAACAGCATGCGCCAGGCCTGGCGAGGTTCTTCAATACTGGTGGTCAGCTCCAGCAGGTCGCGGGACAACGGACCGGACAGGCCGATGCGTTGCAACCGACGCCAGAGGTTGGCCTGCTGCGGATGGCGGCCCTGCAGCTGGTTCCAGGCCAGGGAGCCGAGTTGCACTTCGAGCAACTCGCGCAAGCCGTTGAGCTCCGAGCGCATCGAATCGTAGGCACGCGGGTCGATGGCGGCCGCCGGTGCTGGCACCGGGGCAGGACGCGGAGGTTCGGACAGGGTCGGTTCGATCAAGGGTTCGGCGGCGGTCAGCGGCAGGCCGGCAAACAGCTGGCGACTGGCGTGTTCGCCCGCCTCGCCTTCGCCACGCAAGCTCAGTTCGGCCTGGGCGGTGACAATGCGCGACTGGGTCTTGCGCAGCTCGTCCTCGAGCTCAATGTTCGGCACCCGCGGCGCCAGGGCCGACAGCTTGTAATCCAGGGCCGCCATCAGCTCGACACCGCCAGCGATGCGGCGGTTGCCGATGATTGCGGCATCGGCGCCCAGCTCATCACGAACCAGCTTCATGGCCTGACGCATATCGGCGGCGAAAAAACGCTTAACTTGCATAAACCACTACCTCAGCCGTTGGGCCCTACTGTCGCAACGATGGTCACTTGCTTGTTGTCAGGAATTTCCTGATAGGCCAACACATGCAACCCCGGGACTGCCAGGCGGCCGAACCGCGAGAGCATCGCGCGGACCGGACTTGCGACCAGCAGAATCACCGGGTGACCTTGCATTTCCTGACGCTGGGCCGCGTCGATCAACGAACGCTGCAGCTTCTCGGCCATGCTTGGCTCAAGCAAGACACCCTCATCGGCGCCCTGCCCGGCCTTTTGAATACTATTGAGCAATATTTGTTCCAACCTTGGCTCCAAGGTGATCACAGGCAGCTCGGACTCAGTGCCTACAATGCTTTGCACGATAGCTCGGGACAAGCCGACGCGCACGGCCGCGACCAAAGCGGCAGTATCTTGACTCTTGGCGGCATTGTTGGCGATCGCCTCGGCGATGCTGCGGATGTCGCGTACCGGCACCTGTTCGGCCAGCAGCGCCTGCAGCACCTTGAGCAATTGCGACAGCGACAGCACACCTGGCACCAGCTCCTCAGCCAGTTTTGGCGAGCTTTTGGCCAGCAATTGCATGAGTTGCTGGACTTCCTCGTGACCGATCAGCTCACTGGAGTGCTTGTACAGAATCTGGTTCAGGTGCGTTGCCACCACCGTACTGGCATCGACCACGGTGTAACCCAGCGATTGCGCCTGGGAACGCTGGCTGACTTCGATCCACACCGCCTCCAGGCCAAAGGCCGGATCTTTGGCGGTAATCCCGTTGAGGGTACCGAACACCTGCCCCGGGTTGATCGCCAACTCGCGGTCCGGATAAATCTCCGCCTCGGCCAGGATCACCCCCATCAGGGTCAAGCGATAGGCGCTGGGCGCCAGGTCGAGGTTGTCGCGAATGTGCACGGTGGGCATCAGGAAGCCCAGGTCCTGGGACAACTTCTTGCGCACGCCCTTGATCCGCGCCAGCAACTGCCCACCCTGGTTGCGATCCACCAGGGGAATCAGGCGGTAGCCGACTTCCAGGCCAATCATGTCGATCGGCGTCACGTCGTCCCAGCCCAGCTCCTTGGTTTCCATGGCCCGCGCCGGCGAAGGCAGCAGCTCCTGCTGGCGCTGGACCTCTTCCAGGGCCTTGACCTTGAGGGTGTTCTGCTTCTTCCAGAACAGGTAGGCGCCGCCCGCGGCGAGGGCCGCCATGCTGAGGAAGGCGAAGTGTGGCATGCCCGGGACAATACCCATCACCGCCATCAGGCCGGCCGAAACGGCCAGGGCCTTGGGCGAGGCGAACATCTGCCGATTGATCTGCTTGCCCATGTCTTCGGAGCCCGAGGCACGGGTCACCATGATCGCCGCAGCGGTGGACAACAGCAGTGATGGCAATTGCGCCACCAAACCGTCACCGATGGTCAACAAGGCGTATACCCGGCCGGCATCGCCAAAGGTCATGCCGTGCTGGAAGATCCCCACCGCCATGCCGCCGATCAGGTTGATAAACAAGATCAACAGGCCAGCGATGGCGTCGCCGCGCACAAACTTGCTGGCACCGTCCATCGAGCCGTAGAACTCGGCTTCCTGGGCGACTTCGGTACGACGGGTCTTGGCCTGGCCCTGGTCGATCAGGCCGGCGTTAAGGTCGGCGTCGATCGCCATCTGCTTACCGGGCATCGCATCGAGGGTGAAACGTGCGCTGACCTCGGAAATCCGCCCGGCGCCCTTGGTCACCACCACGAAGTTGATGATCATCAGGATCGCAAACACCACGATACCAACCACGTAGTTACCGCCGATCACCACCTCGCCAAAGGCCTGGATCACCTTGCCGGCGGCGGCGTGCCCGTCCTGGCCGTGGAGCATCACCACCCGCGTCGACGCCACGTTGAGCGCCAGACGCAGCAGCGTCGCCACCAGCAGAATGGTCGGGAACACCGCAAAATCCAGCGGCCGCAACGCGTACACACAGACCAGCAGCACCACGATCGACAGGGCAATGTTGAAGGTAAAGAACACGTCGAGCAGGAACGGCGGGATCGGCAACATCATCATTGCCAACATGACCAGCAGCAACAGCGGCACGCCCAGATTGCCTCGACTGAGGTCTGCCATGTTGCTGCGGGCATTGTTGATAAATTGAGAGCGATCCACCGGTATTCCCCGTTCCTTTGAAGCAAACTTTTGACGCCAGAAGCGGGCGCAGGGCGGCTACTGCAAGAAGCCTTCCAACTTTTGCCGAGGCTGGGAACAGAGGGTGCGGCGGTTGGCTGTGTGGCGCGAGGAGATCCCTGTGGGAGCCGGCTTGCCCGCGATGACGTCGGCACAGCAACCATTGATGTTGGCCAACCCACCGCTTTCGCGGGCAAGCCCGCTCCCACAGGGTTTGCGGTGCTTAGACTCGTACCTGACCGAGCCGTACAGGCTGCCGGACCTAGCAGTTCTGCTAGTACCTGTCTGCGATGTTTGCGCAGATACTCAAGCGCTCAATCCGAGTTAGCTGGAGCGCCTGCCATGGGGACTCAACAACCTGTAATTCTTTGCAGCTATGGGTACGACCCACTGGATCGTCTGATCAGCCAACGTCAACCAGACGCATCCAACCGCCAACGCTTTTATTGCAAAAGTCGCCTGGCCACTGAAATACAGGGGACGATCGCCAACACCATTTTTCAGAAAGACGGTCTGCTGCTTGCGCAATTGCAGAATCAAAACAAGGAAATCACAAGCACTCTGCTGTCCACCGATCAGCAGCGCTCCGTGCTGTACACACTCAAGGCTGGCAACCAGCGACAACCCATCGCCTATTCATCCTACGGCCACCATCACGCTGAAAGCGGCTTGACCAGCTTGCTGGGTTTCAACGGCGAACGGCCGGATCCGGTGACCGGGCATTATTTACTGGGGAATGGCTATCGGGCGTTTAATCCGGTGCTGATGCGGTTCAATAGTCCGGACAGCTGGAGTCCGTTTGGGGAGGGAGGGATTAACTCGTATATGTATTGCAAGGGAGATCCGGTAAATCGTAGTGATGCCACCGGTCACATGCCCACTGGGGCCTTAGCAACAGCACTTACAATACTTGCCTCGAAAAAAACACCAACAATAATCAAAACCATCAATGCAAAAACATTCAGCTCAGCCACCACGGAAACCTCTACCTACTTGACAACCTACAAACACACAAACAGCCTCGGTCATAAAAACATACTAGCCTATGCACACTCAGCCCCAATGAACACACCCCACAAACTTCCGAACATGACCCTAACCGACATAAATTTCACAAACACTCCAGAAGCGCTTAAAAAAGAACTACCATCGCAACTCCTCAACAAATACACCGGATTCGACATAGACATAATGATAAATGAAAACATCAAAAAACTAATCAATAGCAACCCACAAACGCAAATCGCCATGAAAATAGATACATACAATATGGCTCTTAGAGGAAATATTCCATATATAAGTGTACGAAACGCAATTGCCTCATTAAACGCTCTACCCCGCACGCCTCAAAACGCCCCTATTCTAAGGGCGTTCGGCTATATCGATCCGACACAAACCCGAGAAAACATTCGTCACGGATATTAAAAACAAAGTAAAGGGGACAGATCTATTTTTCCCTTGGTCACCACCACGAAGTTGATGATCATCAGGATCGCAAACACCACGATACCGACCACGTAGTTACCGCCGATCACCACCTCGCCAAAGGCCTGGATCACCTTGCCGGCGGCGGCGTGCCCGTCCTGGCCGTGGAGCATCACCACCCGCGTCGACGCCACGTTGAGCGCCAGACGCAGCAGCGTCGCCACCAGCAGAATGGTCGGGAACACCGCAAAATCCAGCGGCCGCAACGCGTACACACAGACCAGCAGCACCACGATCGACAGGGCAATGTTGAAGGTAAAGAACACGTCGAGCAGGAACGGCGGGATCGGCAACATCATCATTGCCAACATGACCAGCAGCAACAGCGGCACGCCCAGATTGCCTCGACTGAGGTCTGCCATGTTGCTGCGGGCATTGTTGATAAATTGAGAGCGATCCACCGGTATTCCCCGTTCCTTTGAAGCAAACTTTTGACACCAGAAGCGGGCGCAGGGCGGCTACCGCAAGAAACCTTCCAGCTTTTGCCGAGGCAGGGAATAGAGAGTGCGGCGGTTGGCTGTGTGGCGCGAGGAGATCCCTGTGGGAGCGGGCTTGCCCGCGATGACGTCGGCACAGCAACCATTGATGTTGGCCAACCCACCGCTTTCGCGGGCAAGCCCGCTCCCACAGGGTTTGCGGTGCTTAGACTCGTACCTGACCGAGCCGTACAGGCTGCCGGACCTAGCAGTTCTGCTAGTACCTGTCTGCGATGTTTGCGCAGATACTCAAGCGCTCAATCCGAGTTAGCTGGAGCGTCTGCCATGGGGACTCAACAACTTGTAATACTTTGCAGCTATGGGTACGACCCACTGGATCGTCTGATCAGCCAACGTCAACCAGACGCATCCAACCGCCAACGCTTTTATTGCAAAAGTCGCCTGGCCACTGAAATACAGGGGACGATCGCCAACATCATTTTTCAGAAAGACGGTCTGCTGCTTGCGCAATTGCAGAATCAAAACAAGGAAGACACAAGCACTCTGCTGTCCACCGATCAGCAGCGCTCCGTGCTGTACACACTCAAGGCTGGCAACCAGCGACAACCCATCGCCTATTCATCCTACGGCCACCATCACGCTGATAGCGGCTTGACCAGCTTGCTGGGTTTCAACGGCGAACGGCCGGATCCGGTGACCGGGCATTATTTACTGGGGAATGGTTATCGGGCGTTTAATCCGGTGCTGATGCGGTTTAATAGTCCGGATAGCTGGAGTCCGTTTGGAGAAGGAGGATTGAACTGTTATTCGTATTGCTTCGGAGACCCGATAAACCTATCAGATCAAAACGGTCACGCACCTATACCTCCAAAGGCAATTCAAAACTTAGCAAGAAAACCATTAACACGAACCAAAAGCACGCCAGAAATCATATTCAAGAGCGGCCCAGAGACCACTAAAGAAATCACAACCTACAGAACACTTCACACCCTAAGAACTGAAAACACACGCAACGCCAACGGCACCTGGCAGGAGCGCACCTATGAAAATGACAGACTGTTAAAAAGTGTGTATTCAGGAATTGATGACACAGCAGTTTTTGCGACTGGGCAGCCAGCAAGATACTACAAAAATAATGCAACCCTGCAAGAGCTAAGTTACTCAAAAATTCCTGGCACTACAATAATAAATCTACCAAAGCTCATTAGCGAGGCAATTGACCCTTTGAACAATACATTAAACAATTTAACTGCCTTCCAAAAAATCATCCACCAGCACAGACTCCATAAACTATCAGTAGCTGCGCAAGATAGAAAACTCCATGAACTTTATAAGCTATTTGACGACGAAATTGAAAAAGGCAACGTCATGGGAGTTCATCCGAATCACGTGAAGAAAATAAGAGAGCGCCTCTGATACCAGGAAAGGAGACACTTTCAGAAAATCAGAAAAGGGGACAGATCTGAATGGCACTTACTTAGCAGCTAACTAGCTGATGTGGCTGCAAGAAAATGAAAAAAGGCTGGCCTTGGTCTACGGTGATAGTTGCGAACACACACCAATAGAGCAAGGACACAGCCCGAGTGAGTCGTAGACGTCAAATCGTCCGGCATCAACCGCAACGCATCCGTCAGCACGCCATCCACAGTAATGCTCACGCTTTCTTCAAGCTGCTCAGTGATCCAGAGCTTCTGCAGCGTGTTGAATCAACGATACCCAAGCATCGTCAGCGGTTGTTCCCAACGGCCGCAACGCGTACACACAGACCAGCAGCACCACGATCGACAGGGCAATGTTGAAGGTAAAGAACACGTCGAGCAGGAACGGCGGGATCGGCAACATCATCATTGCCAACATGACCAGCAGCAACAGCGGCACGCCCAGATTGCCTCGACTGAGGTCTGCCATGTTGCTGCGGGCATTGTTGATAAATTGAGAGCGATCCACCGGTATTCCCCGTTCCTTTGAAGCAAACTTTTGACGCCAGAAGCGGGCGCAGGGCGGCTACTGCAAGAAGCCTTCCAACTTTTGCCGAGGCCGGGAACAGAGGGTGCGGCGGTTGGCTGTGTGGCGCGAGGAGATCCCTGTGGGAGCGGGCTTGCCCGCGATGACGTCGGCACAGCAACCATTGATGTTGGCCAACCCACCGCTTTCGCGGGCAAGCCCGCTCCCACAGGATTTGCGGTGCTTAGACTCGTACCTGACCGAGCCGTACAGGCTGCCGAACCTAGCAGTTCTGCTAGTACCTGTCTGCGATGCTTGCGCAGATACTCAAGCGCTCAATCCGAGTTAGCTGGAGCGCCTGCCATGGGGACTCAACAACCTGTAATTCTTTGCAGCTATGGGTACGACCCACTGGATCGTCTGATCAGCCAACGTCAACCAGACGCATCCAACCGCCAACGCTTTTATTGCAAAAGTCGCCTGGCCACTGAAATACAAGGGACGATCGCCAACACCATTTTTCAGAAAGACGGTCTGCTGCTTGCGCAATTGCAGAATCAAAACAAGGAAATCACAAGCACTCTGCTGTCCACCGATCAGCAGCGCTCCGTGCTGTACACACTCAAGGCTGGCAACCAGCGACAACCCATCGCCTATTCATCCTACGGCCACCATCACGCTGATAGCGGCTTGACCAGCTTGCTGGGTTTCAACGGCGAACGGCCGGATCCAGTGACGGGGTGTTATTTATTGGGGAATGGCTATCGGGCATTTAATCCAGTGTTGATGCGGTTTAATAGTCCGGATAGCTTGAGTCCGTTTGGGGAGGGAGGGATTAACTCGTATATGTATTGCAAGGGAGATCCGGTAAATCGTAGTGATGCCACCGGTCACATGCCCACTGGGGCCTTAGCAACAGCACTTACAATACTTGCCTCGAAAAAAACACCAACAATAATCAAAACCATCAATGCAAAAACATTCAGCTCAGCCACCACGAAAACCTCCACCTACTTGACAACCTACGAATACACAAACAGCCTCGATCATAAAAACATACTAGCCTATGCACACTCAGCCCCAATGAACACACCCCACAAACTTCCGAACATGACCCTAACCGACATAAATTTCACAAACACTCCAGAAGCGCTTAAAAAAGAACTACCATCGCAACTCCTCAACAAATACACCGGATTCGACATAGACATAATGATAAATGAAAACATCAAAAAACTAATCAATAGCAACCCACAAACGCAAATCGCCATGAAAATAGATACATACAATATGGCTCTTAGAGGAAATATTCCATATATAAGTGTACGAAACGCAATTGCCTCATTAAACGCTCTACCCCGCACACCTCAAAACGCCCCTATTCTAAGGGCGTTCGGCTATATCGATCCGACACAAACCCGAGAAAACATTCGTCACGGATATTAAAAACAAAGTAAAGGGGACAGATCTATTTCTCCATCAGCGTGCTCTACAGCAAAATCACAACCGTCAAGTCCCTTTCGCCAATGCAAGAGATCTTGAATACAGCCATCCCGATTGCGCGCAAGCCTTAAGCGCATCACTGCCCTCAGCAAGGACAACCCGGCGAGCACCTAATGCTGACTTAATAAAGCGCCTTCAGTTTGCAACTCGATAACGAATCGCCAAACGGATTCACTACGCGTCTCAGCACATCGAGCTTTGAAAAACATGAAGAAAGCGGCAATGCAGAAAACAGAAACAATTGAATACACCAGTACCGCCAAGTGGCTGCACTGGGGCATGGCGCTGGCGTGGCTAACCAGTTGGGGCCTGGGCATACTGGCCACGCATTGGCGAGATGAGCTAAACCCTCAGCATGAACTGACCTTCTTGCACAAGGCACTGGCAAGTACGCTGCTGTTTGTCATCGTAGCGCGCGTTGCCTGGCGGTTAAAAAACCGTCCACCATCCCTCCCCGAAAGCATGTCTGCGCGAATGAAGCGCGCAGCAATAACCGGACATGTTTTGCTCTACATCATTGCCCTGATTGCCTTACCCCTTTCAGGCTGGTACTGGAGTTCGGTTGCGGACAAACCCATTCTGGTGGCAGGCCTGTTCCTTCTGCCGCCATTGGTCGATGCCGATCCCGATCTTTATGACCTGGCCAAGTACATTCATACCTGGACATCATGGTTCTGTGGCGCATTGGTTGGCGGGCATTTGTTGGCAGCGCTAAAACATCATTTTATCGACCAGGACAACATCCTGACCTCAATGCTGCCCAGAATTAAACGGCGGGCGAAGTAGAGGGTTGTCACAGGAAAAAGATCGGAGCCATGGCAACACCTATATGGAACGGTGCACACCTACGGGGTCTGCCATTGCCCCGAACTTTCGCTCAAAAAAATAATGCGCCCCCCCCCCTTTTTTCCATCCCCTAGCAGTTCTGCTAGTTCCCGCCCCCACCAATCGCGCAGATACTCAAGCCATCACGGACGCTAAAAGCATGGAGTCGCCCCAATGCCTAGCCCACAGCACACCCTGCTCTGCAGCTATCGCTACGATCCACTGGATCGCCTGATCAGCCATAGCCAACTACATATGCAAATGGGTCAGCGCTTCTATTGCAAAAGCCGCCTGGCTACCGAGATACAGGGCGCAATCGAGCACTCGATCTTCCAGCACGACGACCTGCTGTTAGCGCAGCAGCAGCGTCAGGACGCTGCACTCGACACCACACTACTGGCCACCGACCTGCAACGCTCGGTGCTGCACACCCTCAAGCACAACCATCAACGACAGTCCATCGCCCATTCCCCCTACGGCCATCGTCCCGCGGAAAGTGGCCTGCTCAGCCTGCTTGGCTTCAACGGCGAACGGCCGGATCCGCTGACCGGGCATTATTTGTTGGGGAATGGGTATCGGGCGTTTAATCCGGTGTTGATGCGGTTCAATAGTCCGGATAATTTGAGCCCATTTGGGTGGGGTGGGCTGAATCCATATGCCTACTGCGATGGAGAGCCAGTACTTGGGAGCGATGCTACAGGCCACTGGAAACTTAATAGCTTGTGGAAGGGCATTAAAAATTTTTTTGGTAGAACACCAAGTAAACTTAGAACACCCGCTCCCTCTAATGCACCGAGTTCCGCCAACCTCGCTAGCACTCCGGTATCGTCAAACGCTGCTCGCAGATACAGTAGCGCCAGCAATAATACTAGCAGCAGCTCCCTGGGCGAACACTCAATGCAGCACAAGATCCCGCGAAGAGAACTGGATATGTTCAAGCTGAAACCAGAACAACCCGTAAGACAAAAATACGGCAGAGCCACGCAGAAGAAAGTATTGCAGGCACGCGGTACGTCTTCACCAAAGCCCCCCTCACAGCGAAATGGTATAATTTCACAACGACAATCACAACAACTTCAGACTCTGTATCCGATAAAAAACGGGGAAAAATATCCTTCATTTTTAATATTGGAACGTGATTTAAGAACAATACATGCAGTAATAAACCCAGGAATAGAATTTAATATATCGCATTATGCGGAAATAATTCGCTCAGAAGGTTTCTAGGCTCTACACGAAATCCGCCGAAAACATTTGACCCCCACCATTTAAAGGAAAAAAGAAGAGATGAAAGGGGACACCCATTTACATAGTGAGGGGGGGGGCAAATCACTCGCCCCTACTAAACTTCCGCTACATATAGCACTCAAGAATCGCGCCGCAAATCCTCCGGAATCGGCACCTCATCCTTGAACGGCTCCGGCCGCTTGCCCTTGCCCGCGCGGTACTGGCGGATCTGGTAGACGTACGCCAGCACCTGGGCCACTGCCAGGTACAGCCCGCCCGGAATTTCCTGATCCATCTCGGTGGAGTAGTAGATCGAACGCGCCAACGCCGGTGACTCCAGCAGCAACACATTGTTGCTCACGGCGATTTCGCGGATTTTCAGGGCCAGGAAGTCGCTGCCCTTGGCGACGAGCATTGGCGCGCCGCCTTTGTCCGGATCGTACTTGAGCGCCACCGCATAGTGGGTCGGGTTGGTGATGACCACGTCGGCGTCGGGAATGGCCGCCATCATCCGCCGCTGGGACATGTCGTGCTGCAACTGGCGGATGCGCTGCTTGACCTCGGGGCGGCCTTCCTGGTCCTTGTGCTCGTCGCGGATTTCCTGCTTGGTCATCAGCAACTTCTTGTGGCTCTGGTACAACTGCACCGGCACGTCGACGGCGGCAATCAGGATTAGCCCGCAAGCCATCCAGAGTGTGCTCCAGCCCACCAGTTGCACGCTGTGGATAATCGCCTGCTCCAGTGGTTCATGGGCGATGCGCAGCAGGTCGTCGATGTCTGACTTCAACACCGTCAACGCGACGAACAGGATCAACAGGAACTTGGCCAGCGCCTTGAGCAGCTCGATCACCGCGGTCGAGGAGAACATGCGCTTGAGGCCGTTGGCCGGGTTCATCCGGCTGAATTTGGGTGCCAGGCTACTGCCGGCAAACAACCAACCACCCAGGGAAATCGGGCCGATCAGCGCGGCCAGGAGCAAGGTGATCAACACCGGTTGCACGGCGATGATCGCAATCTTGCCCGAGTGCAACAGGTACTGGCCCATGGCACCGGGGCTGAGCAGTACCTCGCGGGGCAAGCTGAAATTCAGCCGCATGATGTCCAGCAGATCCAGGGCCAGGCCACCGCCATAGACCAGCAAGCCGCCGGCCCCGGCGAGCATCACCGCCAGGGTGTTGAGCTCCTTGGAGCGGGCGATTTCACCCTTCTCGCGGGCGTCCTTTTTCTTTTTGTCCGTGGGCTCTTCGGTCTTGTCCTGGCCACTCTCGCTTTCGGCCATGGCTTAGCGCGCCTGAGCCATATCGCGCAGCAACTGCAAAGCCTCGGTGGCCAACGGTTGATACTGATTGAGAATGTCACCCAGGCTGATCCAGAAGATCACCAGGCCCAGCACCAGGGTCAGCGGAAAGCCGATGGAGAAAATGTTCAGTTGCGGCGCCGCGCGGGTCATGATGCCGAAGGCAATGTTGACCACCAGCAGTGCGGTGATCGCCGGCAGCACCAGCAGCATGGCCGCACCCAGCACCCAGCCGAGCTTGTTGGCGATATCCCAGAAGTGATTGACCAACATGGCGCTGCCCACCGGCAAGGTGGTGAAGCTCTCGGTGAGCACTTCGAACACCACCAGGTGGCCGTTCATCCCGAGAAACAACAGGGTTACCAGCATGGTCAGGAACTGCCCGATCACCGCCGCCGACACACCATTGGTGGGGTCGACCATGGAGGCGAAACCCATGCCCATCTGGATCGAGACAATCTGCCCGGCAATCACAAAGGCCTGGAAAAACAGCTGCAGGGAGAAACCCAACAACCCGCCAATCAGGATCTGCTCGGCAATCAGCAGCAGGCCGCTCAAGTCCAGCGCGTTGACCGTGGGCATCGGCGGCAGGCTGGGGGTGATCACCACGGTGATCGCCAGGGCGAAGTACAGGCGAATGCGCTTGGACACCAGGGTGGTGCCGATGATCGGCATGGTCATCAGCAGTGCCGTCACCCGGAACAGCGGCAGCATGAAGCTGGCCACCCAGGTACTGATCTGCGCGTCGGTCAGCGCCAGCAGCGACATGGCCTAGCCGATCAACTGCGGAATACTGCCGTACAGGCGCAGGATGTATTCCATGAAGGTCTGCACCAGCCACGGGCCGGCAACGATCAGCGTGACCAGCATCACCAAAAGGCGCGGCAGGAAGCTGAGGGTCTGTTCGTTGATCTGGGTCGCCGCCTGGAACATCGCCACCAACAGGCCGACCAACAGGCTCGGCACCACCAGCACCGCGACCATCACGGTGGTCAGCCAGAGCGCTTCACGGAACAGGTCTACCGCTACTTCAGGCGTCATATCGGGCCACTCGCTCGCACCAGGCTAAACACCGCCGAAACTGCCGGCCAGGGTGCCGATGATCAGCGCCCAGCCGTCCACCAGCACAAACAGCATGATCTTGAACGGCAGCGAAATGATCAGCGGCGAGAGCATCATCATGCCCATCGCCATCAGCACACTCGCCACCACCAGGTCGATGATCAGGAACGGGATGAAGATCATGAAACCAATCTGGAACGCAGTCTTGAGCTCCGAGGTGACGAAGGCCGGCACCAGGATGGTCAAAGGGGCCTGATCCGGCGACGCGATGTCAGTGCGCTTGGACAGGCGCATGAACAGCTCCAGATCACTGCTGCGAGTCTGGGCCAGCATGAAGTCCTTGATCGGCACCTGGGCCTTGGCCACCGCATCCTGGGCGGTCATTTTTTCCGCGAGATACGGCTGCAAGGCGTCCTGGTTCACCCGGTCGAACACCGGCGCCATGATGAACAGGGTCAGGAACAGCGCCATGCCGGTGAGGATCTGGTTCGACGGCGTCTGCTGCAGGCCCAGGGCCTGGCGCAGAATCGAGAAGACAATGATGATCCGGGTGAAGCTGGTCATCAGCATGACGAACGCCGGGATGAAACTCAGCGCGGTCATGATCAGCAGGATCTGCAGGCTGACCGAATATTCCTGGGCGCCATCGGCATTGGTGCCCAAGGTGATCGCCGGGATCGACAGCGGGTCGGCGGCCAGCGCCAGGGGCGCCGCCAGCAGCAGGAGCAGCGTCAGGAGGAAACGCAACGGCATTACTTCTTATCCTTGTCTTTACCCAGCAACTCCATCAGGCGCTGGGCAAACTCGGGGGTAGCCTGCTCGGTGCCGGGCACCTGCACCGGCTCTTTGAGGACATGCAGCGCGCTGATGGTGCCCGGCGTCAGGCCCAGCAGAATCTGCTCGTTGCCGACCTGCACCAGGACCAGCCGGTCCCGCGGGCCGAGGGCACGCGAGCCGATCAACTCGATCACCTGGCCTTTGCCCGCAGGCCCTGCCTGCTGCACCCGGCGCAACAGCCAGGCGAGGAAAAAGATCAGGCCCAGCACCAGCAGCAGGCCCAGCACCAGTTGCGTCAACTGCCCGGCCACCCCGCTACCGACCGCCGGCGCAGCGACTGCTGCCACCGGCTCGGCTGCCATCACGCTGCCAGGCAAGGCCAGCAACCCACCGAGGAACCTGTTCACTTAGCGCAGCTTCTTGATGCGTTCGCTTGGGCTGATCACGTCCGTCAGGCGGATGCCGAACTTCTCGTTGACCACAACCACTTCGCCATGGGCGATCAGCGTGCCGTTGACCAGCACGTCGAGGGGCTCACCCGCCAGGCGATCGAGCTCGATCACCGACCCCTGATTGAGCTGCAACAGGTTGCGGATGTTGATGTCGGTACTGCCGACTTCCATCGAGATCGATACCGGGATGTCGAGGATCACGTCCAGGTTCGGACCGTCCAGTGTCACCGGGCCGTTGTTTTTCGGCACGCTGCCGAACTCTTCCATCGGCAGACGGTTGGACGGCGAGCTGGCCGCATCGGCCGCCAGCAGGGCATCGATATCGTCCTGTCCGACATCACCGGATTCTTCCAGCGCGGCAGCCCATTCATCAGCCAGGGCCTGGTCGTCCTGGGCATTCATATCGTTAACCATCATTTGTCCTCGGCGGGCAGCAAGCATTTAAAAACGGGGGGAGAGCAACGCCGCTCAGCGGCGCTCGATGGGTTCGATCACTTGCAACGCCAGGTTGCCCTTGTGGGACCCCATCTTGACCTTGAAAGCCGGCACGCCGTTGGCGCGCATGATCATGTCTTCAGGCATGTCCACCGGGATCACGTCGCCCGGCTGCATGTGCAGGATGTCGCGCAGGCGAAGTTGGCGGCGGGCGACTGTGGCACTCAAGGGCACATCGACGTCCATCACGTCCTGGCGCAGGGCGTTGACCCAACGCTCGTCCTGGTCGTCGAGGTCGGACTGGAAACCGGCATCGAGCATTTCCCGCACCGGCTCGATCATCGAGTACGGCATGGTCACGTGCAGGTCGCCGCCGCCACCGTCGAGTTCGATGTGGAAAGTGGACACCACCACCGCCTCACTGGGGCCAACGATGTTGGCCATGGCCGGGTTCACTTCCGAGTTGATGTACTCGAAATTGACTTCCATGATCGCCTGCCAGGCTTCCTTCAAGTCAGTGAAGGCCTGCTCCAGCACCATGCGCACCACGCGCAATTCGGTAGGGGTGAATTCACGCCCTTCGATCTTGGCGTGACGTCCGTCGCCGCCGAAGAAGTTATCCACCAGCTTGAACACCAGCTTGGCGTCGAGAATGAACAGGGCGGTGCCGCGCAGGGGTTTGATCTTGACCAGATTGAGGCTGGTAGGCACGTACAGCGAATGCACGTACTCGCCGAACTTCATCACCTGCACCCCGCCCACGGCCACATCGGCCGAACGCCTAAGCATGTTGAACATGCTGATGCGGGTGTAGCGGGCGAAACGCTCGTTGATCATTTCCAGGGTCGGCATGCGCCCCCGGACAATCCGGTCCTGACTGGTCAGGTCATAGCTTTTGACGCTGCCCGGTTCGGCAGCGGTGTCGGTCTGTACCAGACCATCGTCGACGCCATGCAGCAGCGCATCGATCTCATCCTGGGACAGCAGGTCCTGCACGGCCATGTCGTGTTCCTACTGCAGTACGAAATTAGTAAAGAGCAACTGCTCGACTACAACTTTGCCGACTTCTTTCTGCGCTACTTCCTGCACGCTGGCAGTGGCTTTCTGGCGCAGCATTTCCTGGCCGACCGGGGTGGCCAGGTTGTCGAAAGTCTGCCCGGAGAACAGCATCACCAAGTTGTTGCGGATCACCGGCATGTGCACTTTCAAAGCGTCCAGATCGGCCTGGTTGCGGGCCTGCAGGGTAATGCTCACCTGCATGTAGCGCTGGCGGCCGTTCTGGTTGTAATTGGCGATAAAGGCCGGGGCCATGGCTTCGTAGATGGCCGCAGGTTTGGCATTGCCAGCCGCATCGGCCGCAGGCTCAGGCTTGCTCTGGGCACTGTGCATGAAGTACCAGGTCGCCCCCACGGACAAGCCGATCGCCAGCAACAAGGCCGCGGCAATCACCAGGATCAGCTTGAGTTTGCCTTTGCCGGCGGGATCTTTTACTGCTGCGTCGCTCTTCGCCATGCCAATAATCCGTCACTATTCGGGTTTTCACAGTCGCACGGCAAGGCAAGAGCAAGTGTTATGCCAGAAGTGTCGGGGCACCCCGGTTTGCATAGATCCCGTGGGAGCGAGCGCCCGCTTGCGGCTTGCTCGCGATGACAGCGCTCCCACAGGGGAAATTCATACACCAGGAAAAAACAGGCAAAGCGTTAGCTCGCCTGCAGTTCGTGATCTTGAGGTGGCGCAGACCGCCATCGCGTTCAATCAGGCGTAATAGTCGACCACGCTCGAACCAATCACGCGGGTAGCGCTGGCGGCAACTTCGGCGATCCCGGCCGGCGATTCATCCGCCATCGGCTCCAGGCGGCTGCCAGTGGCCGAGGTGCGGGCGCCCTGCCCCTGCTGCGCCTGCTCCTGGGAGCCACGGGACTGGTCGGAGACATTGACGTCGACCTGACCCATACCCTGCTGCGCGAACATCTCGCGCAGGCGGTGCATCTGCCCGTCCAGCGCTTCGCGCACACCAACGTGGGCGCTCATGAAGGTGACCTGGGTCTGCTGGTCGGGAATCATGTTGACGCGGATATCCAGGCGCCCCAGCTCAGCCGGCTGCAACTGAATGTCCGCCGCCTTGAGGTTGGCGCTCGACAGGTACATGACCCGGTTGACCACCTCTTCGGTCCAGCCACTCTGGTGCATGGCGATCGGCTGATTGACCGGCAGTGCATTGGCGGTTTTTGCCGTGGCAGCCTGGGTCAGCGCGGCCAGGCGGTCGGCAAAACCTTCAACGCGGGTGTCGCTGCCGGCAGCCTTGAGGTCCTTGAGGCCTTCGTCGATCAAGCCACTGAAGGCCTTCTCGCCGCCCTCACCGGCACCGTCCTGCTCCGCTTGCAGGCCGAGCATGCTGGCCATGCCCGCGGCGAAGGTCTGCGTCGTGTTCGGTTCACCGTCGACCTGGGCGGCCGCTGGCGGGGTCTTGGCTTGAGCCTGACTGGAGGCGGACAGATGGCCACTTTGCTCCATCGCCAGGCGCACCGCCGGCAAGCCATCCAGTGGA
Organism: Pseudomonas sp. NPDC087626; assembly: GCF_044743405.1. Taxonomy (NCBI): domain Bacteria; kingdom Pseudomonadati; phylum Pseudomonadota; class Gammaproteobacteria; order Pseudomonadales; family Pseudomonadaceae; genus Pseudomonas; species Pseudomonas sp. NPDC087626. Next base: position 50,743 of record NZ_JBIUWJ010000018.1, on the reverse strand, counting down.
TCGGCCTCAGGATCGAACGCCGGATCGCTGATCGCCTGCGTGGTGGCCAGCAGCGCCGCCTCAATGGCCGGATCCACGCTAGCGGGCGTCTCGACCACGGTAACCGGCGCCGGCTGGGTCGCTGCCTGAGCCTGCGCCGGATCTACCGTGGCGTCTTCAGCCACTGCGCCAGGCTCGGTGTCGGTTACCTCTTCAGGCGCCACTTTTTCGGCGGGCAAGGTTTTGCCGCTAGCGGCAACCGCTGGAGCCTGGGCGGCAGGTTTGTCCGCACGGACCGGGTGGTCCGGGGTTTTGTCACGCAACGGCTTGGCCCCCATATCGGCCGCTGCCAAGGACTTGCCTGCACCCTGGCCAGCAAACACCCGAGCGAAGCCGGACGCCTTGTCCACAGGCGCCGCCGGGGCATTTGCCGACGCGGACTGAGTCTTGGCCTGCGCGCCAGCCTGAAGCAGGATGTTGGGGGAAAGGGGCATAGCGGTCTCCGCTGCACTGGAATCGTCGATACAGTTGAGCAAGAGACTGCAAGGGTCGAGCCAGATTGCCCGAGAGAATGCTAACAGCTGCGATTGGAAGATTCAGACGCCAGCGAACGCTGCCGTTCGGCTTCGTACAGGGGGCGCACCAAGGCAAATTCGCCATCGATTTCACCCACCAGCTTGGCCAGGCCCTTGGGGGCTTTTTCCTTGGCGCGCTGTTCCAGCTCGTGGCACAGCCTGGCCAGGCGAAACGCACCCATGTTGCTGCTGCTGCCCTTGAAACTATGGGCCGCGCTGATCAGCTGCGCCGCATCGTGCGCCTCGCGCAGGATTTGCAGACGCTCTTCGGAATCCGCCAGGAAGGTGTCCAGCAACACCGGGTAATCCCCTTCCATGACTTCCTGCAACGCACTCAGTACGTCGCGATCCAGATGTGTATCGGTCACTTGTTCGCTCCTTGATCAAGAATGCACGGGATTATGCCAGAGCCTCCCAGGAAAACTCCACGCGCGCCCGTCGGCCATCGTCGGACCAACTGGCATTACGGCTCAATTGACGGATCAGGCTGACACCGCGACCCGATAAACGCCCGATGTCCAGCGGCCGATCCATCACACGCTGCACATCAAAGCCATGCCCACTGTCTTCCACTTCAATCACCAGGCAACCGCCCAAGCCTTGCGGCGCAACCTGCACGTGCACCCGCAGGTAGCCCTCCTCCAATTGCTCCAGGCGGGCGTTGCGCAACTGATAGTAGCGCGCAAATCCGCGGACATCGCGCTTGAGGCTCGAATCCAGGCCCAGCACGCCATGCTCCAGGGCATTGGAGTACAACTCGGCCAGCACACTGTGCAGCGCCGCGCTTTGCGCCCGCAGGCCATGCACCTCCAGCAACAACTGCAGCAGATAGGGCAGCGGGTCGAAGCGCTTGAGCGACTCGGCGCGAAATTCGAAGCTCAACGACCAGTCCAGCGGGCTCGACTGGCCACTGTCGGAATAGACCAGGGCTGGCGGTGTGAGCTGGGCCGGCTCCACCAGACTGATTTCCAGCAGGCTCACGTCATCCCGGGCCTGACCGCCAAAATCGCGCAGCGCTTGTTCAATCTCCTCGAACAACTGCTCGGGCTCAAGGTTATCGGCAAACACCTGCAACAAACGCTCGACTCCAAACAACTGCTCGGCACTGTCGCAGGTATCGATCACCCCATCCGTCAACAGCATTACCCGGTCGCCCAGGGCCATCGGAAACACTTCCGTGCGGTCGTCGAACGCCTGGGCACTCAACACGCCCAACGGTAAATGTCGTGACTTCAGCGGCCGGCGCTCGCCACTGGCGATGTCATGCAGGTAGCCGTCGGGCATCCCGCCGTTCCAGACCTCGGCCGAACGGCGCTGGAAACTCAGGGACAGCAGGGTCGCGCAGCAAAACATGTCCACCGGCAGGATGCGCTTGAGCTTGGCATTCATCTCTCGCAGGATCTGCGCCAGGCCAAACCCCTTGGCCGTCATCCCGTAGAACACCTCGGCCAGGGGCATGGCGCCCACGGCCGCCGGCAAGCCGTGACCGGTGAAGTCACCGAGCAGCACATGCATGTCGCCAGCCGGAGTGAACGCCGCCAGCAGCAGATCGCCGTTGAACAGCGCATAGGGCGATTGCCGGTAGCGGATGTTCGGCGCGCTCAGGCAGCCCGAGTGGGCGACCTTGTCGAACACCGCCTTGGCCACACGCTGCTCGTTAAGCAAGTACTGATGGTGGCGGACGATCTGGTCGCGCTGCTCCAGCACCGTTGCCTGCAAACGCCGCAGGCGATCCATGGCCTTGATCTTGGCCGCCAGCACCACCTGGTTATACGGCTTGGCCAGAAAGTCATCACCGCCCGCCTCCAGGCAGCGGGCCAGGCCTTCGTCCTCGCTCAGGGACGTGAGGAAGATGATCGGTACCAGGGTTTCCCCGGCCAACTGCTTGATCTGTCGCGCCGCGTCAAAGCCGTCCATCACCGGCATCAGAGCGTCCATCAACACCAGGTGCGGGCATGCCTGACGGTACAGCTCCACCGCTTCGGCGCCGTTCGCCGCCAGCAGCACCGCGTGGCCCTGGCGCCGGACGATCCCCGAGAGCAGCAGGCGATCAGCCGCACTGTCTTCGGCGATCAGCACCGTCAGGGGCTCGAACGACGGGATCAGGTCGCTCAACTGATGTCGAACAGCTTGTCGAAATTGGAGATGGCGAGGATTTTTCGCACGTCGGAACTGCTGTTGACCAGCCGCACATCGGACTCGTCGCCGCCGGCATGATCGCGCAGCAACAGCAGCATGCCCAACGCCGAACTGTCGAGGTAGGTGGCCTCCTTGAGATCGACCACCACCGAGTTGGGCCGCTGATTGTCGATCTGCTCGAAGGAATCGCGAAATGCCTGGTGCTTGGCAAAGTCGAAGCGACCCTTGATCGAGATCGTCAGCTTTTGCCCATCCGCTGAGACTTGCGTATTGACTGACATGCTAGAGCTTCCTTGTCTTTGGCAATCGTGTACAAGGTTTAGCACCTGTACAGGGCATCAGCAAGGCAGCCCATCGGCCTAATGCCAGCCGGCTCAGAACGCCAATCCTTGCGAGCTTGCGATGAACGTGAACGATCACGCGTGAATCCGATGAACACGCGGTGCCGTCAAGTTCATCGCGAGCAGTCCGCAAGCGGGCGCTCGCTCCCACAGGGGAGAGAAGAACATCAAAAAAACAGGCCGGCCGGTAGGCCGCCTCGCCCGCTTTTACCACTCAGGCCGACTGTCAGGTCGCCGTGCTCTTGCTCTTGATCTTGATCCACCTGCCCCTTCGGCAGGCTGAGCGAAGGTGTCCATCAGGGGGAAGGCGCGTAGCGCCGTGCGGCGAAGCCGCATGCATCGAGAGGAGGTGCAGCGAAGCAAACCGTAGGCGATGCCCCCTGATGGATACCGTAGCGAAGGGACCCCGAGCCTAAGCGAGGGGCCGAACGCAGGGGCAAAGCGTTTTGCTTCCTTTTGGGCGTCTGCAAAAGGGAGTCGCCGTAAGGGCGAAACCATAAGCCGCCGCTACCGCAGCAACGGATATGCCCACAAAGCCAAGATCAAAAGATCACAGCCTGCGGCAGCTCCCATTCGCCCATCGGCCCGCATCAATCAACGATACGGACTCTCCCGGGGCAGGCGCTGGGACAACTCATCGAGCAGCTTCTGCTCACGCTTGTCTTCCAGTTGCCGGGCCTCGTCAATGTAGCGCTGCACCAGCTTGCGCAAGCCTTCGACCCGGGCGTAGGCCTGTTGCCAGCCGTCGCGCGCCTGGTTGAGGTTGTTCTGATGCCAGGCCAGGCTTTGCCGCTGCTGGTCGATAGCCGTGCCCAGTTGCGCGAGGAAGCCCTGGTAACCCAGCAGCCATTGCCCAGACACCCCTTCGCGGCCGCGCTCGACCCAGCGCTCCAGGTACTCGAGGCGAAATCCGTCGAGGTCAGCCAGCTTGTTTTCGGCGAGCCGCACCTGGCCCTGGAAGTAGCCCAGGCGCTGGGCGGCGGTCTTCTCGGCCTTTTCCGCCATATCGACCACCGGCGCCAGGCGCGCTGCTCGGCTCTGGGCCATGGCCGCTTAGCCTCCGGCTGCCGGAGCGAAGATGGTTTCCAGGTGGGCGTGGCTTTCGCCCAGGCTGATGTTGTCGTTGAGGCCCTGGCGCAGGTAGCTGACCATGGTCGGCTGCAGGGCAATGGCCGTGTCGGTCTCGCGATCGCCCCCGGCCACATAGGCGCCGACGCTGATCAGGTCGCGACTCTGTTGATAACGCGACCAGAGCTGCTTGAAGTATTGGGCGCGGCGCATGTGCTCCGGCGAGACCACCGAGGGCATGACCCGGCTGATGGACGCTTCGATGTCGATGGCCGGGTAGTGCCCCTCCTCGGCCAGGCGCCGGGACAACACGATGTGGCCGTCGAGCACACCCCGCGCCGAATCGGCGATCGGGTCCTGCTGGTCGTCGCCTTCCGACAGTACGGTATAGAACGCAGTGATCGAACCGCCGCCGGCCTCGGCATTGCCCGCGCGCTCCACCAGCTTCGGCAACTTGGCGAATACCGAGGGTGGATAACCCTTGGTCGCTGGCGGCTCGCCGATGGCCAGGGCGATTTCCCGCTGGGCCTGGGCAAAACGGGTCAGCGAGTCCATCAGCAACAGGACATTCTTGCCCTTGTCGCGAAAATATTCGGCGATGCGCGTGCAGTACATTGCCGCACGCATACGCATCAGCGGCGCATCGTCGGCCGGCGACGCCACCACCACCGAGCGCTTGAGGCCCTCTTCTCCGAGGATGTGCTCGATGAACTCCTTGACCTCCCGACCCCGCTCCCCGATCAACCCGACCACGATGATGTCGGCTTCGGTAAAGCGGGTCATCATGCCCAGCAGCACACTCTTGCCCACCCCGGTCCCGGCGAACAGGCCCAGGCGCTGACCGCGGCCGACCGTGAGCAAGCCGTTGATCGAACGAATGCCGACGTCCAGCGGCACGCTGATGGGGTCGCGATTGAGCGGATTGATGGTCGGGCCGTCCATCGGCACCCAGTCTTCGGCCTTCATCCCGCCCTTGCCGTCCAGCGCCCGACCGGCACCGTCGAGCACCCGCCCGAGCATGCTCATGCCCATCGGCAGGCGGCCATTGTCCGCCAGCGGCACGACCCGCGCGCCCGGAGCGATCCCGGCGACGCTGCCCACCGGCATCAGGAATACTTTGTTGCCGGAAAACCCCATGACCTCGGCTTCGACTTCGACCGGATGGTAGCTGTCGTCGTTGATCACCCGACAGCGGCTGCCCATGGCTGCGCGCAAGCCTTCGGCCTCGAGCGTCAGGCCGACCATGCGCAACAGGCGCCCTTCGAGGACCGGCTGGCCCGGCAACTCCACCGCAGCGGCGTAGCTGCCCAGACGCTTGGCAAAGCTAGTGCGATCAAGGCGCATCAGGGCTGACCGGCGGCGCAACGACTGACAGGTCCAACTGCAAATCCGCTGGCGCCGGGTGCAGCGCCTGCTCGTGCAACTGGTCGAGCAACTGGGCCGTGGCCTGGGCGATGCGGGTTTCCACCGTCGCGTCGATCCGGCTGTGTTCGGTCTCGACCCGGCAACCACCGGGCAACAGCGCCTCGTCCTCGACGATGCGCCAGGTTTCCTCGTGGCGTTCGCGCAGGGCTTTGACCTGGGCAAAATCCTGGGGATTGACGTACAGGCGCACGTTTTCGACCCCCAGCGGCAGCAGCTTGATGGCTTCGCGCATGACGTGTTCCAGCTGGCTCGAGTCGATGGCCAGCTCGCGCTGGATCACCTGCCGGGTCACGTGCTGAACCAGCGCCACCAGGCTCTTTTCAATCTGTGTGTCCTGCTCGGCGATGGGCTCGAACAGGTTGACCATCAGCCGTTCCAGGCTGGCCAACTTGCCATTGAGGGCTACTTCGGCTTCCTGGCGAACCTTTAGCGTGGTGCTGTGAAAGCCTTCTTTTTCGCCGGTGGCAAACCCTTCGTTCCAGGCTTCCTGGCGAATGCTCTCGAGTTCTTCCAGGGTCAGTGGCTGGACTTCATCCAGCGGCACTTCTTCCATTTCCGGCGGTTCTGGCTCGGGCTCAGGCTCGGGTTCCGGGACGTACGGGTCAAAACTGGGCAGCGCCCAGATGTCGAGCCCGCTGACATCACGCGCACGAATCAGGTCGCTGGGCGACTCATCACTCTTGGCAGCCATAGGGTCAGATCATTTCTTCGCCGCCCTTCCCGCCGAGAACGATTTCTCCGGCTTCGGCCATACGGCGGGCAATGGTGAGGATTTCCTTTTGTGCCGTCTCGACATCGCTGACGCGCACCGGGCCCTTGGCCTCGAGGTCGTCGCGCAGCAGTTCGGCAGCGCGCTTGGACATGTTCTTGAAGATCTTCTCCTTGACCCCTTCGTCCGAGCCCTTGAGGGCCAGCACCAGCACGTCGGAGGAGACTTCGCGCAGCAACGCCTGGATCCCGCGGTCGTCGACATCGGCCAGGTTGTTGAACACGAACATCAGGTCTTCGATCTGGCCGGACAGGTCTTCGTCGACTTCGCGGATCGAGTCCATGAGCTGGCCTTCGATCGAACTGTCGAGGAAGTTCATGATGTCGGCGGCACGCTTGATCCCACCCAGGGTGGTGCGCGAGGCGTTGGAATTGCCGGAGAACTGTTTCTCGAGAATCTGGTTGAGTTCCTTGAGCGCCGCCGGTTGCACGGTGTTCAACGACGACACGCGCAGGATGATGTCCAGGCGCACCTTGTGGTCGAAGTTGCCCAGCACTTCACCGGCCTGGTCGGGGTCCAGGTACGCCACCACAATGGCCTGGATCTGCGGGTGCTCATAGCGGATCACATCCGCCACCGCGCGCGGCTCCATCCACTTGAGGCTGTCCAGGCCGCTGGTGTTGCCGCCCAGCAGGATCCGGTCGATCAGGCCATTGGCCTTGTCTTCGCCCAGGGCCTGGGTGAGCATTTTGCGGATGTAGCCATCGGAGCCCACGCCCAGGCTGGTCTGGTCGCCGACAATGTCGACGAACTCGCTCATCACCTGCTCGACCTGCTCACGATGCACGTTGCCCATCTGCGCCATGGCCACGCCGACGCGCTGGACCTCTTTGGGCCCCATGTGGCGCAGCACTTGCGCGGCGTCGGTTTCGCCCAGGGACAGCAGCAGGATCGCGGCTTTGTCGACCCGGCTGAGTTTGGCGATCGAGGCTCGGTTATCACTCATCTGCGTTAATCCACTCTTTCACGACCTGAGCCACACGGCCCGGATCTTCGGCCACCAGGCTCTTGATTGCGTTCAACTGGGCGTCATAGCCTTCGCTCGGGCTTGGCAGCAGGATGCTTTGCGGGCCGCCGAGGCTGACCCGGTCATTGCCCAGCTCACCATCCAGCCCACCCATGCCGCCGAGCTCGGCATCGCTGCCGATCCCCGCCAGTTGCCGGCCTTTGCCGCCACCGGTGATGTTGTTGAGTACCGGACGCAGCACGCCGAATACCAGTACGAGGATGAACAGCACGCCGACCACTTGTTTCACCACATCCCAGAACCAGGGCTGGGAATAGAACGGGATCTCGGCAATCACTTCGCCGCGTTCGGCCGAGAACGGCACGTTGATTACGCTGACGCTGTCGCCACGACTGGCGTCGAAGCCGACGGCGTCCTGCACCAGGCGGGTGAAGCGTGCCAATTCATCGGCGGTCCACGGCGCGCGGGAGGTTTCGCCATTGGCGGGATTGACCTTGACCTGGTCATCGACCACCACCGCCACCGACAACCGGTTCAAGCGGCCTTGCTGCTGCTTGGTGTGGCTGATGGAGCGGTCGAGTTCGAAGTTCTTGGTCGATTGCTGGCGCTTGTCCGCCGGGTACGGGGCGAGCATCGGCTGGCCGGTGGCCGGGTCCATGATCTGCTGGCCGTTGGCATCCAGCAGAGGCTGGCCGGGCTGCACCATGCCGCCTGCAGCGGCAGCGCCACCGGTGGCTTGCGGCGCGGAAGCCGGTGCCGGCGGCTGGTTGCTCAGGGCCCCCGGTACGCCTTGCGGGCCATTGCTGGCGGTCCGCTGTTCGGAGGTCGATTGCTCGCTGCGCAGGGCCGGTTGATCGGGGTTGAACTGCTCGGAGGTCGACTCGACCGCACTGAAGTCGACGTCGGCGGACACTTCGGCCTTGTAGCGGTCATTGCCCAGCACCGGCTGCAGGATGTTGTGCACGCGCTGGGTGAGCATGCTTTCCATGCGGCGGCTGTAGTCGAACTGCTTGCCGGCCATGGTCAGTGCGGAGTTCTCCGCCTGATCGGACAACAGGGTGCCCTTCTGGTCGACCACGGTAATCTGCGACTTGCTCAGTTCCGGGACGCTAGTCGCCACCAGGTTGACGATGGCCACCACCTGGCTCGGCTCCAGCGAACGGCCGGAGTACAGTTCCACCAGCACCGAGGCGCTAGGCTTGCGTTCGTCACGCACGAACACCGAGCTTTTCGGAATCGCCAGGTGCACGCGGGCACCCTTGACGTTGTTCAGGCTGGCAATGGTTCGCGCCAGCTCGCCTTCCAGGCCACGACGGTAACGAGTCGCTTCCATGAACTGACTGGTGCCCAGGCCCTGGTCCTTGTCGAGAATTTCAAAACCGATGTTGCCGTCGGTCGGGGTCACCCCGGCGGCGGCCAGCTTGAGCCGCGCACGCGACAGGTCATCGGCCTTGACCAACAAGGCGCCGGAATTGGGCTCGACGGTGTAGGGAATGTCGGCGGTGGCCAGGGTTTCCATCACCTGCTTGGCATCCATCCCGGCCAGGCTGCCGTACAACGGCCGGTAGTCCGGTTGCTGCGACCAGAGAACCACGGCAAAACCAATCGCCACACTCGCAGCCAGGCCAACCAGCAGGCCCACCTGCCGCAGCATGGTCATCTCGGAGAGGTTTTCCAGGAAGGACAGGCCGAACAGCGGCGGCTTGCCATCTGCAGCGGCGGCCTTGGCCGGAACGTTATTGGCGACTGCTTCTGCCATGACTCAATGTGTCCTTAAACCGGCATCTGCATGATGTCTTGGTAAGCCTGAACCAGCTTGTTGCGCACCTGGGTCAGTGCCTGGAAAGAGACGCCGGCTTTTTCCTTGGCGATCATCACGTCGGTCAGGTCGACTCCGCTTTTGCCGATTTCGAACGCGGTGGACAGCTGGGTCGACGCCTGCTGGGTGTCGTTGACCTTGTTCACGGCCTGGCCCAGCATGTCGGCAAAGCTGCTGCCGGCTTCCTGCGGCGCGGCAACGGCCTTGGGTGCGGCCATGGCGTCCATTTGCATGGCGCGCATGTCCAGCATCAACCGGTTAAATTCAATTCCTTGGCTCATGACTGCTCTCTCTGACGACCCGCAATTTTTTGACGCTCATTCGGCGGATAGACTGGTGTTAGCAACAAGGGTGCCAGCTCCGCCCGGGCCCACTGATAAAAGCCCCCCGCAACAATTGCCGAGCAAGCATTGCTCAGGTGGCGAACAGGTGTCCTTCCACGTCCATCCCGGCATCGCGCATTTGCGCCAGTTTGTAACGCAGGGTGCGGGGGCTGATGCCCAGGCGTTCGGCGGCTTCCTTGCGGCGACCGCGTTCGGCGCGCAGGGTGTCGATGATCATCTGGAATTCCCGGCGACGCAGGTCGTCACCCAGGGCGCCGGCCGACTCGCCGGGCGCAGTCTCGACCTCCACCGCGCGTGGCGTCGGGGCCTTTGGCGCCAGGCTCGGCAGCGGTGCGCAGGCCACTGGTCCCGACAAGCAGAAGTCCTGCGGCTCGATGACCCCACCTTGCTGCAGGATCAGCGCACGCTGGATCGCGTTGTCCAGCTCGCGCACGTTGCCCGGCCACGGATACCCCACCAGACAGGCCTGGGCCTGAGGCGATAACCGCGCAGCCGCGTGGTGCATTTTATTGACGTGCTTGGCCAGCAGGCGCTCGGCCAGCGGCAGAATATCGGCAGTGCGTTCGCGCAGCGGACGCCAGGCCAGGGGGAATACCGACAGCCGATAGTACAAGTCTTCGCGAAACCGCCCCGCTGCCACTTCTGCGGCCAGGTCGCGGTTGGTGGTGGCTACCACCCGGATATCCAGCACGATCGGCTTGCGTGCGCCGACCCGCTCGACTTCACGCTCCTGCAGCACCCGCAGCAGCTTGGCCTGCAGTCCCAGGGGCATTTCGGAAATCTCGTCGAGCAGGATGGTGCCGCCATCCGCTTGCTCGAACTTGCCCGCCTGGGCGGCGATCGCTCCAGTGAAGGCGCCCTTCTCATGACCGAACAGCGTGGCCTCGAGCATGTTGTCCGGGATCGCCGCGCAGTTGATCGCAATGAACGGCTGGCTGGCACGCCGCGAGTGCTGATGGATGTAGCGCGCCAGCACCTCCTTACCGGTGCCCGACTCACCGGAAATCAATACCGTCGAATCACTGCGCGCCACCCGTGCCGCCAGTTCCAGCAACTGGGCACTGGCCGGTTCGAACGCCACCGGTCCTTCACCTTCGCCACCGCCCAGGCACCCCTGGGCATGGCGTGCCACCAGATCCAGCAGCGCCTTGGGTTCGAACGGCTTGACCAGATAGTCCGCCGCCCCCTGGCGCATCGCATCCACCGCGCGCTCCACCGCCCCATGGGCCGTCATCAGCAACACCGGCAACTGGGGATGGCGCACCCGCAACAGACTCAACAACTGATGACCGTCCATGCCGGGCATGTTGACGTCGCTGACCACCAGGTTGAACGGCTCGCGCGCCGCCGCCTCCAGCGCCTCTTCGGCGCTACCGACGGCACGGTAGTCGTGACCGGCCAGCAGCAGCGTATCGGCCAACGCTTCGCGCAACGCACGATCGTCTTCAACCAGCAGTACCTTGATTAACATTGACCTCACTCCGTTTCCTGCGCGCTGCCAAACAACGGCAGCTCAAGCACCGCGCAGGTGCCACGGCCCGGGCGCGAGCGCAGTTGCAAGTGTCCCTGATGGGCCCGTGCCACCGCCTTGACCACGGTCAGGCCCAGGCCAGTGCCGTTGGTCTTGGTGGTGAAAAAAGGTTCGCCCAGGCGCTCCAGCACCGCGGCCTCGATCCCGGCACCGCTGTCACTGACGCACAGGCGCAAGGTGTTCTGCCGGGCATACAGGTGCACTTTCAGGCGCACCGCGCCGGCACTGGCCTGGATCGCGTTTTCAATCAGGTTCAGCAGCGCCCCCACCAGGGTGTCGCGGTTGCACAGCAACTCACCGGCATGGGCATCGCACTGCCAACGGATCGGCACGTCCTGGACATGGGTCTGCGCCGCCGCTTGCAGCGATTGCAGCAGCAGCCTGGGGCTGACCCGATCGGTCAGCGGCAACTCACCACGGGCGAACACCAGCATGTCGCGTACCTGATGCTCAAGTTCGTGCAGGCGCTCCTTCAGGCGTCCGGCAAATCGCTGCTGGGTCGCCACCGGCAACGCCTGCTCAGTCAGGTGACTGGCGTAGAGCAAGGCCGCGGACAAGGGCGTGCGGATCTGATGGGCCAGGGACGCGACCATCCGCCCCAGGGACGACAGGCGCTCGTGGCGCGCCAGTTGATCCTGCAGGTGGCGGGTTTCGGTGAGGTCGTTGAGCAGCACCAGTTGCCCCGGCTCGGCATCCAGCGAACGGGTGGCAATCGACAGGCGCCGACCATCCTTCAGGGAAATTTCATGACCGTCGTCTTCACGGGGAGCAAAGCAGCGACCGATGACCTGGCGCCACAGCTCACCTTGCAGCGGCAGCCCCAGCAGCTCGCACGCCGCCGGGTTGGCTTCGCTGACGATGCCCTGGGCGTCGATGACGATGACACCGCCGGGCAACAGGTCGAGCAGGTTCTGCAGGCGATTGGCCAAGCGTTCTTTTTCCGCCAGCTCTTGCAGGCGCTGGGCACTGACCACTTCCAGCTCACCCTTGAGTTCACAGACCCGGGCTTCGAGACGGCTGTAGGAGTCAGTAAGTTGGCTCGACATCTGATTGAACAGGGCGAACGCCTGCTCAAGACCAGGCCGGTTTGCCGGCTCTACGCCGGGCGCATCGGGGGCTGGAGACATCTGGGCGGCGTGGGGCATCGTGCACTCTCGCTTGGCTGACCGTCAGTTAAACGGAACGTTGCGAGGGATGTAGCAATACCCGTGCCTAAAAAAAACCGCCCATTATTCAAGGGCTTGAAAAACAGGCGTCAATCGTCCGCCTGTTCGTCGCCTTCGCGCCGGCTCATGCCGTACTTGCGCATCTTCTCCACCAGGGTGGTACGGCGAATGCGCAGGCGCTCGGCCGCACGGGCGACGATGCCGTTGGCATCATCCAGGGCCTGCTGGATCAAGCCCTGCTCCAGGCCACCGAGGTAGTCCTTGAGGTCCAGGCCTTCAGGCGGCAGCAAGGCATTGGCGGTGAAGTCCGGGGTATGGCCGTTGATGGCCACCCGCTCTTCGAGGTCACTGCGCAGGCTGTCGACCAGTTGTTCGTCTTCGTCGTCGACGTAGCGGAATTTCTTCGGCAGCTCGACCACGCCGATCACCCCGTACGGGTGCATGATCGCCATGCGCTCCACCAGGTTGGCCAGCTCGCGGACGTTGCCCGGCCAGCCGTGGCGACACAGCGACATGATCGCCGCCGAGTTGAAGCGGATCGAGCCGCGTTTTTCGTGCTCCATGCGCGAGATCAACTCGTTCATCAGCAACGGGATATCTTCGACACGCTCACGCAGCGGTGCCATTTCGATCGGGAAAACGTTCAGGCGGTAGTACAGGTCTTCGCGGAAGCTGCCGACCTCGATCATGCTTTCGAGATTCTTGTGGGTCGCGGCAATGATCCGCACATCAACGCTCTGGGTCTTGTTACTGCCCACGCGTTCGAAGGTGCGCTCCTGCAATACCCGCAGCAGCTTGACCTGCATCGGCAGCGGCATGTCGCCGATCTCGTCGAGGAACAGGGTGCCGCCGTTGGCCAGCTCAAAACGCCCGGCACGGCTGGTGATCGCGCCAGTAAAGGCGCCCTTCTCGTGGCCGAACAATTCGCTTTCCAGCAACTCGGCCGGGATCGCGCCACAGTTGACCGGCACGAACGGCGCGTCACGGCGCTTGGAGTGATAGTGCAGGTTGCGCGCAACCACTTCCTTGCCGGTGCCCGACTCGCCGAGGATCAGTACGCTGGCGTCGGTGTCGGCCACTTGCTGCATCATCTGGCGCACGTGCTGGATCGCCCGGCTGGTGCCGACGAGGCTGCGGAACAGATTGGGTTCACGATGGCGACCGCGCTCGCGGGCCTGGTCGTACATCTCGCGATAGACCTGGGCACGGTGCAGCGAATCGAGCAATTTGCTGTAGCTGGGGGGCATTTCCAGGGTCGACAACACCCGGCGACGCTGGTCGTCGGGCAGATCCTGGGCACAATTATCGCCCATCAGCAAAACGGGAAGGAACTCATCCCAGGTTGCGAGTGTCTTTAACAGAGCCGACAACGAACCAGGTGCATTGACCGTCCCGATCAGGACACAGATGACTTCACGACTAGACGATAAAGAGCCGACAGCCTGCTGCCAGTCATAGCTTGCGCAGGGTAAGTTTTCTTCACCGAGAAAATTTAAAATCACCGCCAGGTCGCGGCGGCGGACGCTATCGTCATCAATCAGCAGAATTTTGGTTTCACGCCACATGCAATAGCAACTTCCCTAGTCAACTCAGTGCCCGAAAGAAAAAGGCAAGCTAGACGCCTGCAGGCACGTTAAGCCTGATAGACGTCTGAAATCTGCAAACAGCCACTAGTTAAGTCAAAAAACCGTGCATAGTCAAATTTATGGCGCATATACCCGGACAAGCTGATTAACCAAAGCGTCAACCGAACAGATGGTAAACCTTTGCCGCGCCCTTCGCTTGCCTGATCTGAGCCATCTCGTTGACTATCGCCTGACGCTCGTCCATCGCCACGTCCAGCAGCCGCTTGTAGACCACCAGCAGGCTCTGCAGGTTCTCGCGCAGCGCCTGCTCATCCACCGGCACCTCACTGAGCACATCGTCGACACAGGTGCGGCAGGCGACGTCGAGCTCGCCGATGGCCTCCCAGTTGCGCTCAGCCAGCGCCTCGACCAGGGCCTCGCGGGTTTGCTCGATGCGTTGCAGGGCTTGGCTCATGACATCATCCTCAGGCCCACGGGCCTATTGCGCTAGCTCTTGTGCCGCGATCGCGTCCCAGCCGCTTTTCAGGGTGATCAGCAGGCGGGCGACTTCGTCGATGATTTCTGGATCATTGCTGATGTTGGCCTGCAACAGCTGGGTATTCATGTAGTCGTAGAGGCTGGCCAGTTGCTGGATCGCCGCCGGGTCCTCGGCCTTCTCTTCATCCAAGCCCTGGCGCAGGCCAGTAATGATGTCGATGGCCTTGGTGAGCATCAGGCACTTCTGCGGGATATCACCACGCGCCAGTGCGCCCTTGGCCTGGGCCAGGCGATCGAGGCCACCCTCGTACAACATCTGGATCAAGCGATGCGGGCTGGCTTCGGAGATCTGCGCGTGGGAATTGACCTTCTGGTACGCACGCAGGGCTTTCATAGGGTTCATGTTGCTACCTCGGTACAGGCCACAGGCGAATAGGTTTATCTAACCAGTTTCTCGACTGCCGCCAGGAAAACTTTAATTGCCGCCACCGTCACGGGGCGCTTGCGCGCCCCTGGCTATCAGTCCGACTTCGGATTGTTCAGCGAGTTGAGGGTGGTCATGATGCTGGCGCTGCTGGCGTTGATCTGGGCGATCATGGTGTCCATGGCCGTGTACTTGGCGCTCAGGGTTTTCTGCAGGCTCTCCATGCGCCGATCCAGGTCCGCCTGCTGGGTGGTGAGGTCGGTCAACTTGGTGTTGAGATCGGTCACCCGGCTCGCCAGCGTCCCGGTGCTGCCCACGTAGGACTCGGTGGCCTTGGTCATGCGCGCCACCAGGCCGGTATCGCCGGTAAACATCTTGGCGATGTCCCCCGCACCCTTGACCACCGCCTTGTCCCAGGTCTTGTCATCCAGGCTCAGCAAACCGGTTTTCTGGTCAGTGGTGATACCCATCTGCGCCAGGCTGCTCATGGAGCCCGAGCCGGAACTGTTGACCAGTTCGTTGCGCAGGTTGTTGACCAGTTGACGCATCGAAGCGTCGCCGGTCAGCGCGCCTGCGGTGGTGGTTGCCGAATCGCCAGTGGCGGTGACCTTGGTCTGGGTGTTGATGCTGGTCATCAGCGCGTTGTAGGCGGTGACGAAGGATTGCACCGAGGTCTTCAGGGTGTCGGTGTTGCTCGCCACATTGACGGTGATCGGCTTGTCCTTGTCCTTGGCCAGCAGCTCCAGGGTCACGCCACTGATGGCAGCAGTCACCTTGTTGCTGGTGGACTCCATCGCAATGCCATCGATGCTGTACTTGGCATTCTGCGCTGGCTGCCCCTTGTCATACCCCTGGACCAGGTCCGAGTCGCCGCTGAGGGTGATATCGGTGTCGACACCGGTGGTGTTCGAGCCGATCACCAGGCGCCCACCATTGGCATCGGTCAAGACGTTGGCACTGATGCCCTGGGCCGAGAGCTGGGTGTTGATCGACTCACGCACCTGTTGCAGGGTCGCGCCGCCCGGCACCAAGACGTCGTAACTCTTCTCTCCCTGGTTGATGGTCAGGGTCTGGACTTCGTCGGTGGCATTGGCCTTGCCCGACGCCCCACCCTCGAACACCTTGCTGGTGACTTTCGAGGCGGTTGCCAATTGGTCGACCACCACCACGTACTTGCCGCTGGAGGCGCCATCACCGAGGGTGACCTTGATGTTCTTGTCTTCGGACGAGGTAGCAGCGAGGCCGTTGAACGCGGCCACGTTGTTCAACTTGGCGATTGCCGCCCGATAGGACTCCAGCGAGCTCTTCACCGTGCCGACGGCCGACAACTTGATGGTCGTGTCTTTTTGCTGATCGGTGATCTGGGCTTGCTTGGGCGCCTTTTCGGCCCCCACCAGCGCCTTGACGATGGCCTGGGTGTCGTAGCCCGAACCCGGGCCGGAAATCGTTGAACTCGCCATTGCTATTCTCCTTGTCCTGTGGCTGCCGCTTTATTGGCGCAAATACCCCTGAGCAGCAGTCAGAAACACATTTCGTGCCAGCTCAAACCTGGGTCTGGAACAGCAGGCTGCCGGCATCGCTCAAATTCTGCGCCAGCTTCAGCGCGGTCTCCGATGGGATCTGTCGAATCACTTCACCACTGTCGGTGGCGATCACCTTGACCACTACCTGACCGGTAGAGTCGTCGATGGAAAAATTCAGGTTGCGCTGGGTTGCCTGTACAAACTCGCGGATATCCGTGACGGCCTTTTCCAGCGCCACGCGCTGTGGCTCCTCGCTGGACTCCGGGGTAGCCGCTACCGCAGGTGCGGCCTGATGGGCAGGCCCACCGCTGGCCTGGGCGAGACCATTGGGATAAGACGCGCTCAGCTTGATGCTCATGTCCATGTCGTCACCTCTAAACTGAAAAAACGGAAGGGCACGAATACGCGCCCTTCCGTTGATCAACCGCTAGCCGAGATTACTGAAGCAGCTTCAGTACAGCGGATGGCAGTTGGTTGGCCTGGGACAGGATCGCAGTGGAAGCCTGTTGCAGGGTTTGTTGCTTGGTCAGTTCAGCGGCTTCGGAAGCGAAGTCCGCGTCTTCTACGCGGCCTTTGGCAGCCGAGGAGTTCTGCGAAATGCTCTGCAGGTTGGCCACGGTGCTGGCGAAACGGTTTTGCACCGCACCCAGTTGCGAACGCTGGCTGTCGATCTGCTGCAGGGCGCCGTCCAGAGCCTGAACTGCTTGCTGCGAATCTTTAGCGCTGAGGATGCTCAGGTTGGAAACGGTGGTTTCCAGGGTCACGGAAGTCGTGGTGCCTTTGGTCAGCCCCAACGCGATCAGACCACCACCAGCGCTGCCGTCAACGATCTCGATGTTTTTGTCAGAGAACAGGCTCAAGGTACCGTCAGTGTTTTTGCTGGCGTTTACACCGGTGCTGGCGCTGTTGATCGAAGCCACGATGGCGTCAGAGGTGTCACCCTTCTTGAACTTGACTTCAACGCCGTTCAAATTGATCGACGTGTCGGAGTTCAGTTTGGCCTGGGAAGTGGCAGCCGGCAGACCCAACTGAGACAGCGAACCGCTAACGGTGTTGGCCAGCTTGACGTCATTACCATCTTCAGAAGTGACTTTGATACGACCGTCAGTGCCGATGCCAGCTGTGGCAATGCCATTTACAGCGCTAATTTTGTCCAGAACATCTTTGATGGTGTCAGTCGCGGCCCAATCCACGGAGTTACCGTTGACAGCGATCTCACCTGCCGCACCCATCAAAGCGGTTTCAGTTTTAGGCACTACTGCACCGGAAACTGGAGTAGTCGCAGGAGTCAGACCGATCTTACCTGCATCAGCACCAGCAATAGTGATTGGGCCTGCCGAAGTCAGGGTCAACTCACCAGTGGTATCGTCAAAGGTCGCAGTAACAGTGGCGTCTGCCGCTTCGATTGCAAGAGCAACAGCCGCACCATCATCGCCATCCGCAAGGGTAAGGGCGTTGCCGTTGACGGAAATAGTGTCAGCAGCCAGAACAGCAGAAGGACCGCCAGCTGTTGTCAGAGTCGCAACACCAGTGCCTTTAAGCGTTGCAGTGCCAGCAGCCAGTACCGAACCGGTAGCGGTTGCGCTCAGGCCTGCCATTGCATTACCACTTACTGTGGCTTCGCTGAAGTCGCCTTTCAGGCCAGTGGCGCTGATATCGGTCATACCGAACGAGATGGTTTCGTTGGCGTTGGCGCCGATCTGGAAGCCGATGTTGTTGAACGAACCGTCCAGCAGGTTACGACCACCGAAAGTGGTGGTGTTGGAAATACGGGTCAGCTCGCCGACTTTCGCGGTGAATTCCTGCTGCAGGGATACACGGTCAGCGTCGCTTTTATCACCGTTCGCAGACTGCAGGGCCAGCTCACGCAGACGTTGCAGCAGGTTGGTGGATTCTTGCATCGCGCCTTCAGCGGTCTGCGCGATCGATACGCCGTTGTTGGCGTTGGCGATGGCTACGTTCAAGCCTTTGACCTGGTTGCCCAGACGGTTGGCGATCTGCATGCCAGCGGCGTCGTCTTTGGCGCTGTTGATTTTCAGGCCGGAAGACAGACGGTTCATCGAGGTGCTCAGAGCGTCGGAAGCCCGGTTCAGGTTTTTCTGAACGCCCAGGGAGGTGATGTTGGTGTTTACAGATAAAGCCATGACGAATTCCTCGTTGGTTGGGTGCTGCGGCTTCCGGCCCTGGCAACCGCCGGGTGTGGCCTAGAGAACCTTCGTAATAGTTATCGTCGTCAATGCAGGTTGCTTGAGGGCTTTTTTCAAATTTTTTACTAGCAACGTGCCACCCCCCAATGTTTCAAGGCCTTAGGCCGCCTGGCGCCCGTCATGACTGGCACTGATCTCGGCCTCGACAGCGGCAAATCCCAGGCAACAAAAAACGCCCATGACCTCTCGGCCATGGGCGTTTTTTATTAGCGGGCGCTATCGAGTCACGGGCGGTGGATAATCGCCGAGCCCCACGACAGGCCTACGCCAAAACCACTGATCGCCACACGCTTCCAGGTGGAGTCGAGCATGTGTTTTTCCAGCAGCAGCGGGATGCTCGAAGACACGGTGTTGCCGGTCTCGACCATGTCCTTGATGAACTTCTCCGGCTCGCCTTCGAAACGCCGCGCCACGGCATCGACAATCGCCGCGCTGCCCTGGTGGATGCAGAAGGCGTCGATGTCTTCGGACTTGAGGCCCGAATCATCCAGCAGCTCGTGCAAGTGCGCCGGGACCTTGAGCAAGGCGAAGTTGAACACCTGGCGCCCGTTCATGTAGAACACGCCGTCGCTGACCTTCAGGTGCGGCGCGCCGGAACCGTCGGTGCCGAACTTGGCCTTGCCCAGTTGCCAGGCAGCGTCTTCACCCATCCAGGTCGCGGTGGCCGCGTCGCCGAACAGCATGGTGGTGTTGCGGTCTTCGGGGTCGACGATCTTCGAGTAGGGATCAGCGGTGATCAGCAGGCCGTTCTTCAAGCCCGCCGCCTCCATGAAGCCCTTGATCGCGTACAGGCCATACACGTAGCCGGAGCAGCCCAGGGAGACGTCGAACGCGGCAACCCGGGTCGACAGGCCCAGCTTGTCCTGGACGATGGCAGAGGTGTGGGGCAAACCTTCTTCGTCGCCGTTCTGCGTGACCACAATCAGCACGTCGATGGCTTGACGGTCCAGTTGCGGGTTGTTGGCGAACAACGCATTGGCAGCCTCCACGCACAGATCGGAGGTTTCCTGGCCGGCATCCATGCGCGGCAGAAAGGCCGAGCCAATCTTGCCCAAAATGAACTCTTCATCCTTGGCGAATTTCGCGCCCTGAGCGTAGTTATCAAGCCCGCTCACTGGCACGTAACTGGCGATGCTTTTTATGCCAATCATTGTGGCTTCCCAAAACAGAATAACTGGAGATCACCGCTCGCAGGATCGAGAGGCACTGATAACAAAGGGGTTTGGCCGACAAAACTGCGCCAGACGCGGGTGCCAAAATCATCAAAATAAACCCAGCGAACAGCGGGCACCCATCCCACCCTTTTCACACGATACAGTGAAGATGCGCTTTATGACTCATAGGTCACTCTATTTTGTGTGCATTGACCAAAACAATCCGCCACGCAAAAAACTGCACGTAGAGCGTTAGCCAGGCGAACGCCGGCAAACAGGTGGGGATGAGGCGGGAAAAAGCGCGGAATTCAAGCAGCACCGGCCCACTCCCGGAATCAGGGTGGGCCGGCATTCAGGCGGGGATCAAAGCTTGTTGAACAGGCTCAACTGGGAGATTTTCACAAAGGCCAGCTGGGAAGCTTCGAGCATGGCTTTCTGGAAGCTCAGCTCAATCGAGGCGCTGGCCATGTCGGTGTTGCCAATGGCGGCCATGGTCGAGTCGTTGGCCAGGCCCATGCTGACGTTTTCGCCGGCCTGGATGTCGATCGCCTTCAGGCGTGCACCGATGGAACCGCGGGCGTTGTCGATCCCGGCACTGGCGTTCTGCAGGTTGCCAATGGCCGAGTTGATCGCATTCTTCTGCTTCTGCTGGGCAACCAGGTCGCCATCGCTCGGGGTTGCCAGGGCCTGGCGCAACTGGCTGATGGTGTCCAGCGCGCTCTGGGTCTGATGGTTGTTGGCGCCGACCACGAACTGATCGCCGGACTTCACCGCACCACTGAGATCGAACTTGACCCCTACCGCCGTCAGGGAGTCGCCAGCGGCGTTCAGGCTGCCCTTGCCGATGGACTTGCTGTTGGCACTCAACGGCTGGGCATAGACCTCGTACTCGGTATCGCTGGTGAACTTGATCACCGCACCATTGCCCGGAAAGCTGTCGCCATAGGCCTTGGCATCGGTCACGGTGGCGCCAGTGACCTGGGCCGTCGACGGGTTGCCGGGGCTGCGGGAGGCATTGAAGCTGTCCGGCTTGGCTTGCAGGGTGAACACGTGCCCCTTGACCGCCGCATCCAGGTCGGCCGCAGGTACGTCCGCCAGATTCAGGTTGATGTCGAACTTCACCCCGCGCAGGTTGACGCTGTGGGCGCCCTCCTTCGTCGAGTCGAATTGGCCATTGCCCGGCACTTCTGCAGTCACATCCTTGCCGGTCGCGTCCTTGAGGATGTACTGGGTGCTGCTGGTGAACTCCAGCGTGTACGGCTGGCCTTCGGCGAAACTCTTGTTGTAGGTCTGGTTGGAGCTGATCAGGCCATCGGAGACCGCGACCTTACCATCGTTGACCGACGGCGGCTGCAGGACCGCCTGGGTGCGACCGGTATTCACCGACCCTTCCATGATGCTCTTGGCGGTGTTGCTGGCCGCCAGGCTCAGGGTGTCCGAGACCTGCAGGTTGAGCTGGGTATCGTCACCCTGGTAGGTGTAGGTGCCGTCGTTGTTGCGCACATAAGGCGGGACGTCGGTCTTGGAGCCGGAAAACATGTAATTGCCCGACTCGTCCTTGCTGTTGAGCAGGCTGAACACCTGCTCTTCGATATTGCCCAGCTCGTCGGCGATCGACTTGCGGTCCGCGTCGCTGATAACCCCGCCACCCGACTGCAAGGCCAGCTCGCTGACTTTCTGCAAGGCCGTGTTGATGCTGTCGAGCACGCTTTCCTGGTTGGTCAGCGACGACTTGATGCTGTTCATGTTGCCGGCGTACTGCAGCAGCATGTCTTTCTGCTGCTGCAATTGCAGCAAGCGGCCAGCCCCGACAGGATCATCCGCGGCGGTCTGGATGCGCACACCGGAGTCGATCTGCTCCTGGGTCTTGACCACTGAGGTGAAGTTGTTCTGGTACTTGGCCGTGCTGGTCTCAAAGAACTGAGCGGTAGAAATACGCATCGTCAAGGACTCCCTTAAAGACTGTTGATCAGTGTCGAGAACGTGTCCTGCGCGACCTTGATGATCTGCGACGACGCGGTGTAGTACTGCTGGAACTTGATCAGATCACTGGCCTCTTCATCCAGGTTGACCTGCGAAACCGAACTGCGGCTGGACTTGGCGTAGGCCAGCGCGGCGTTGTTGGCCGTGCCGTCGACGCTGGCCTGGCTGGCCTTGCCCCCAACGGTGGAAACCAACTGGCTGTAGGCCTGCCCCATGCTGACGCCGGCATTGCCGCCCCCGACGCCAACGGTGGCCTTGGTCTGCAGGGCGAGCATTTCATTGGCGTTGCGGTTGTCCGCCTTGCCGTCCTGGTTGAACTTGATATCGAAGCTGTCGCCCTTGCCCGGCGAGCCGCTGACCGTGGTATTGAAACCAACGGTCTTGGCCGTGCCATCGGCGTTCTTCACAGGATTGCCGGCCGCATCGAGTACCGGCACGTTGATCGTCAGCTTGTTGTCCTGGCCCGGCACAATACTGCCCTTGCCGATTTCGGCGCCCGCCTCGTTCAGCACGCGATAGGTCTGGGTCCCGTCCTTGGCTTCGTCGAAGGCGATGCGCACCGGCATCGCGCCTTCGATCTGGCTCTGCAACTGGCCCAGTTCGGCGCCGCCGTAGATATCCAGCATCGATGACAGGTTCGGGCTGCTCAAGGCGCCCGTGCCGGAGTTGGAGCTGCCTTTGTCCGCGAGCAACGGCCCGGCGAACGCCAGTTTGTTGGGATCTTTCAACTGCACGCTGAGGTCGCTGGCGCCGGAGCGGGTCGGGCTGACCTTGAAGCTGTCGCCGGCACTCAGCCCACCACCGTTGAGCTTGAGGGTGAAGCCATCAATCATGTCCGGTGGAGTCTTGGTGACGTCGAACGGTCCCAGGGTGGTGCCGTCGGAACGCTTGACGCTGTAGTTCTTGTCGCTGGTGAACGTCACTTGATAGTCATACGCGGTCAACGCGCTGCTGTCGCCGATGGTCACGTCGAGGTTGCCGGAACCGGCGCTGTTACCGGTGGTGGCCAAGCTGCGCTGGCTGATGGCCTGCGGGCTGTTGATATTGTTGAACAACGACGAACCGAACTCGCCATTGGCATCCAGGCCCTGGCCCAGTTGCTTGTTGAACGCATCGGAGACCACCAGCGCGGTGCGCCCCAGGTCGTTGATGGCCGGCGCCAGCACGTCGTTGCGATAGCGGATCAGGCCGCCCATCTTGCCGCCCGTGACGACCGAGGTCACCTCGATGCTCGATTGCGGGTAGTCGATCTGCAGGCTGTACTGGCTTTTGTCGGTCTTGCCCGGGACTGCCGACAAAGTGTTGGAGGTGTTGCCCGTGACCAGCGTCTGGCCGGTGCCCAGCGAGATGTCGTAGACCCCGTCGTGCTCCTGCACCTTGACCCCCACCAGCTCGTTCAACGAGCGAACCGCTTCGTTGCGCGCATCCAGCAGGTTGTTCGGGGTGCTGCCGGAAGTGCTTGCCTGGGTAATTTGCTGGTTGAGCGAGGCGATGGTTGCGGTGTGCTGGTTGACCATCGAGGCCAGGGTGGTCAATTGGCTGTTGATGCCGTCATTCTGCTGCGTAAGCTGGCTGGAGATCGCATTGAAGCGGTTGCTCAGGGTCTGTGCATTGGTCAGCAGCAGTTGCCGCGCCGACATGTCGCCGGGGGCACCGGCCGCGGTCTGCAGCGAGGCGAAGAAGCTGCCGAGGGCGGCCGAAACCCCGGTGTTTTTGTCCGACAGCAACTTGTCGACCGCACCGATCTGATCGAGATAGGCCTGGGCATCGCCATTGAGCGAGGTGGTGGTCTGCAACTGCGCATCGATGTAGGCGTTGTACACCCGGCGCACATCGGCCAGGGTGGTGCCGGACCCGATGAACACGCCACCGACCTGCTGCGAGCCTGCACTAGTCTGGATGAGTTGTTGACGCGAGTAGCCCGCAGCGTTGGCGTTGGCAATGTTATTGCCGACCGTGGCCAACGCCGCCTGGCTCGCATTCAGACCCGACATCCCGATATTGATCAAGCTCATGGTTCAGACCTTATAAATTCGTGGAAGAGCCAGCCGAGGCGTAGTTCTCATAGCTCTTCATTTGTTTGGCAATCTGCGAAATCTTGCTGGCGTAGTTGGGGTCGGTGGCGTACCCGGCCTTTTGCAGCTCACGCACAAACTGTTCGGGGTTATCGGCCGACTTCAGCACTTCTTGATAACGATTGTTGCTCTGCAGCAGGGTCACCAGGTCATGGAAACTGTCCTGGTAGGACGCGTACGAACGGAACTCGGCCGTCTCCTTGACCATCTCGCCATTGCGGAATTCGCTGGTGATGGCGCGGGCCTGCGCGCCCTTCCAGGTGCTGCCGGTCTTGATCCCGAACAGGTTGTGGCTGCTGCTGCCATCGGCGGCGCGCATCACCGACTTGCCGTAGCCAGTTTCCAGGGCGGCCTGGGCCACCAGGTAACGCGGATCGACGCCGATACGGTCGGCCGCCTGCTGCGCCATCGGCAGCATGGTGGTGATGAACTGGTCTGGCGAGTTGAAGGCTTTTGGCGCCGGCGCCAGGGGCGGCTGCGCCATCGCACGACCATAGACCTGCAGGCGCCCGCGCTCGGCGGAATAGCTCTGCGCCGGCTGCCAGTCGCCCTTGACCAGCGCGTTGCCGTCACGGGTCGCACGGTTGGGCAAGGTGCTGGTAGCGGTGGTGGCCGCCGTCCCGCTGGCCGAAGGCACCAGGCCTGCCAACAAGCGGTCCGCCAGTTTCGGCGGTAGCGCCAGGCGCCGCTGGTTGATCAGCGCCATGTCATTGCCGTGCACGCCCTGCTCCGCTGCCTGCGGTGGATTGATCGAGCGCGAGGCCCACAACGGACGCTGGCCATTGAGGCGCGACAACGGCCCATCAGTGGCCACCGTGCCAGCGGCAATCGGTGTCTGCACCGCTGCTTTCGCGGCCTCCTGCTTAGCCGCCGACAACGCGGCCGCCTCGCCGGGGGCCAGTGGTTTGTTCTTCGACATCTGGCGCATCAGCACATCGGCCAGGCCAATGCCGCCGCCCTCGCGGGACATGGAAACCGCCAGTTGCTGATCGTACATTTCCTGGTACTGCTTGGCCGCCGCGGTGTTCAGCGGATTGTCCTGGCCCAGCGCGTCGGTGGCCGAGCGCATTGACTTGAGCATTTCATTGAGGAACAGCGATTCGAACTCCTGCGCCACCTTGCGCATGTTGCCGTCGCTGTTCTTGTCGCCGACCTTGAGCTGGTTCAGCCGGTTGAGGTCGGAGTAGGCCGCCGAATCGCTGCTGCTGACCAGGCCGCTCTTGCGCATGTCCATGTTCGTCACCTTAGATCACGATCAGGTCGGCTTGCAGGGCGCCGGCCTGTTTCAAGGCTTCGAGGATCGCCATCAGGTCACCCGGTGCCGCGCCGACCTGGTTCACCGCACGCACGATTTCGTCGAGGGTGGTGCCCGGGCCGAACTTGAACATCGGCTTGGCTTCCTGCTGCGCGTTGACATTGGAGCGTGGCACCACCGCCGTCTGGCCGTTGGAGAACGCCCCTGGCTGGCTGACGATCGGGTCTTCGGTAATGGTCACGGTCAGGCTGCCGTGGGTCACCGCCGCCGGCGACACCTTGACGTTCTGGCCGATCACGATGGTGCCGGTGCGCGAGTTGATAATGACCTTGGCCACCGCCTGGCCGGGGTCGACTTCGAGGTTTTCGAGGATCGACAGGTAGTCGACCCGCTGGCTCGGATCCAGTGGCGCGCTGACCCGAACCGAACCGCCATCGATGGCCTGGGCGACACCCGGGCCGAGCAGGCTGTTGATCTTGTCGACGATGCGCTTGGCCGTGGTGAAGTCCGAACGGTTGAGGTTGAGGGTCAGGCTGTTGCCCTGGTTGAACCCGCTCGGGACCGCGCGCTCCACCGAGGCACCGCCAGGGATACGACCGGCCGACGGCACGTTGACGGTGATCTTCGAACCGTCACGACCTTCGGCGTCAAAACCACCCACCACCAGGTTGCCCTGGGCCACCGCATAGACGTTGCCATCGATGCCCTTGAGCGGGGTCAGCAGCAAGGTGCCGCCACGCAGGCTCTTGGAGTTGCCGATAGAAGACACGGTGATGTCGACCTGCTGCCCCGGCTTGGCAAACGCCGGCAAATCGGCACTGATCGACACGGCAGCGACGTTCTTCAACTGCACGTTGCCCGAGCCCGGCGGCACCTTGATGCCGAACTGCGAGAGCATGTTGTTGAAGGTCTGCAGGGTGAACGGGGTCTGGGTCGTCTGGTCACCCGTGCCATTGAGGCCGACGACCAGGCCATAGCCGATCAACTGGTTGGAACGCACGCCGGAGATACTGGCGATGTCCTTCAACCGCTCGGCCTGCACGCCCAGGGAGGTGCCCAGCAACAACGCGGCCGCCAGCAGGTGCTTGAAGTTCAGCATGGAGAGAGTCATCACCTAGAAAGGGAACAGCGGGCTTAGGAAAAAACGGTCGAACCAGCCTGGCTGACTCGCATCGGCAAACGAGCCGGTGCCCGAGTAGGTAATGCGCGCGTCGGCGACCCGGGTCGAAGACACGGTGTTGTCGGTGGATATGTCGTCGGCGCGCACCAGGCCGGCAATGCGCACCAATTCGTCACCCGTGTTGAGGGTCATCCACTTCTCGCCGCGCACGGCGATGATGCCGTTGGGCAACACGTCGGCCACGGTCACCGTGATCGAGCCGGTCAGGCTGTTGCCCTGCCCGGCCTTGCTGTCGCCCTTGGTCGCGCGGTCACCGCTGTAGCCGGCATCCAGGCTCAGGTCGCCACTGCCGAACGGGTTATTGGTGTTGGGCACCGCGCCGAACAACGAGGTCAGGCCGATGTTGGCCTTGCTGGTCTTGCCCACTTGCGAGTTGGCGTTTTTGCTGGCCTGGGTTTTTTCGTTGAGGGTGATGGTGATGATGTCACCGACCCGGAACGCCTTGCGGTCGCTGTACAGGTTCTGCTCGAAACCGGCCTGGTAGATCGAACCGTTGTTGGCTGCCGCCGGCAAGGGCGTGCGTGGCAACACCGGGGCGTAGTAAGGGTCATTGGGTTTTGGCGTCGGCCCGACGCAGCCCGCGAGCACGGCGATCCCACTCAATGCGAGAACAGATACAAAGCGATTCATGACCCTAACCTCACGGTGTTGCAGGCGGCCTCAGGCCGCCCCATAGACTTGATTACAGATTCTGCGTGACGAACGAGAGCATCTGGTCGGCGGTGGAGATGACTTTCGAGTTCATCTCGTAGGCACGTTGCGTGGTGATCATGTTGACCATTTCTTCCACGGTGCTGACGTTGGAGGTTTCCAGGGTGCTTTGCAGGGTGGTACCAAAACCGTTCAGGCCTGGGGTGCCGATCTGTGGCGCACCGCTGGCGGCAGTTTCCAGGAACAGGTTGTTGCCGGTGGCTTGCAGGCCGGCCGGGTTGATGAAGTCGGCGGTTTGCAGGTTACCGATCACCTGGGCGGCCGGGTTGCCGGCAATGGTGATCGACACGGTGCCATCGCGGCCCACGGTGAAGGTCTGGGCTTCGGCGGGGATGACAATGGCCGGCTCCAGGGCATAACCACTGGCGGTCACGATCTGGCCGTTGGAGTCCAGGTGAAAGGTCCCGTCACGGGTGTAGGACGTAGTCCCGTCCGGCTGCAGGACCTGGAAAAAGCCACGACCGTCGATGGCCATGTCCAGCGGCTGCTCGGTGGTTTGCAGGCTGCCGGCGGTGAAGTTTTTCTGGGTGCCGACGATGCGCACACCGGTACCCAGTTGCAGGCCCGACGGCAGTTCGCTGTCCTGGGTCGACTGGGCACCCGGCTGGCGCTTGATCTGGTAGAGCAGGTCCTGGAACTCGGCACGGTCACGCTTGAAACCCGTGGTCGAGACGTTGGCCAGGTTGTTGGAAATGGTCGTCAGGTTGGTGTCCTGGGCGGACAGGCCTGTTTTGGCAACCCATAGAGCCGGAAGCATTCGATTCTCCTCGTGCGCCTGTTTTACGGCGCGACGTTCTGATAATTAGCTGATCTGCAAGACCCGAGCCATGGCCTGGTCGTCTTCTTTGGCGGTGTTCATCATCTTGACGTGCAGCTCGAACTGCTTGGCCAGGGCCAGCACCGAGGTCATTTCTTCCACCGCGTTGACGTTGCTCGACTCGAGGAAACCCGACACCAGTTGCACGTTGGCATCGGCCGGTGCGGGCTGGCCGTCCTTGGTGTGGATCGAGCCGTCGAGGCCCTTGGTCATGTTCTTCAGGTCCGGGTTGACCAGCTTGATGCGGTCGACTTCCGCCATCACACGCGGGCCTTCACCCATGGCGCGGATACTGATGGTGCCGTCCTGGCCGACTTCGATCTTCTGCTCGGGCGGCACGGCAATCGGCCCGCCATTGCCCATCACCGGCATGCCATTGCCGGCACGCAGCACACCCAGGGCGTCGACATTCAGGCTGCCGGTGCGCACGTAACTTTCCTTGCCGTCGGGGTTCTGCACGGCAATCCAGCCGTTGCCGCTGACCGCCACGTCGAGGTCACGCCCGGTTTCCACCAGCGAGCCCGGACTGAAGTCGGTGGCCGGACGTTCGGACAGGGCAAAGGCCCGCGCCGGAAAGCTGTCGCCAAACACCGGCATCGACCGCGCCTGCTCCAGGTCTTTCTGGAAACCGTTGGTGGAGATGTTGGCCAGGTTGTTGGCATGGGCCTTTTGCGCCAGCGCGTTCTGGCTGGCGCCGGTCATGGCCACATAAAGGTACTTGTCCACAGTCTTTCCTCTGCATGCCGGACGTTTGCCGCCCACTGCTGTACTGGCAAGGCTTTAGCAATTTGCAGACCAACTTGCGCGCAATGGCCCCAGGTCCTTTAAACACAGGACTTGGGACAATTCAGAGGAGAGGGATGGCGAACGGCAGAGACGAAAAACCGGCGCGCTTATGCCGCTTTACGGCAATGCGCCGGACAGGAGGGCTACCAACCCTTGACGCCGCTCATGTCGGGCAGCTTGTGGGCGATGCCTTTGTGGCAGTCGATGCAGGTCGCCTCGCCGTTGGCCAGGGAAGTCGAGTGCATGTTGGCGGCGCGCTTGCCCTGTCGGGTGAAATCCATGAACTCGAAGTTGTGACAATTACGGCACTCGCGAGAGTCGTTGGCCTTGAGCCGGGCCCACTCGTGCTCCGCCAGTTCACGGCGCATACCGAGAAACTTCTCGCGGGTATTGATGGTGCCGAACACCTTGCCCCAGACCTCTTTGGACGCCTGCATCTTGCGCGCGATCTTGTGGGTCCACTCATGCGGTACGTGGCAATCGGGACAGGTTGCGCGCACCCCCGAGCGGTTGGTGTAGTGGATGGTTTCCTGCAGCTCGACAAACACGTTGTCGCGCATTTCGTGGCAGGAGATGCAGAACTTCTCGGTATTGGTCGCTTCCAGCGCGGTGTTGAATCCACCCCAGAAAATCACCCCGGCAATAAACCCGCCGAGCGTCAGGAAACCCAGGCTGTAGTGGACACTGGGGCGACGCAAGATCTGCCAGTAGTCTTTGAACACTACCCACAATGACTTCATGACCACTCCTCAGGGTTTCTGCTTGCGGTTGATTTCGTCTTGCAGCACCTGGTCAATATTCTTGAAGTCGTTGTTGACCAACGGCTTCACGTCTCGCTGCGGTACGTGGCACTGATTGCAGAAGTAGCGCCGCGGTGAAACGGCAGCCAGTGCCTGGCCGTCTCGGTCCATGTAGTGGGTGATGCTGATCATCGGTGCCTGGGTCAGTGCGCTGTTGGCCCGACTGTGGCAGGACAGGCATTTGTTGCTGTTCTTGTCGATGTGATAACCGCGGATGCTGTGGGGAATGGTTGGCGGCTGCTCGGGATAATTGCGCTCGCGCTTGAGGTCCTTGTTCTCCTCCTCGGCGATTGGCGGCGCCGGCAGTTCCTGGGTCAGGGTACCGCCGGCGCGCCTGCCATCGGGGGCGGGCGCATCCAGCGGATACCCAGGCTCCGCGGCAAAGACCGCGGGCACGCCAAGCAGCAATGCAAGCAGCAAGGACAGCGTACGAGCATTCATCAAAGCTCTCCTCAGGCAGTCGTGATCAGCTCGATCCTGACCGCGCACTTTTTATAGTCTGTCTGCTTCGAGATCGGGTCCGTCGCATCGAGGGTGACCTTGTTGATCAACCGGTTGGCGTCGAAGAACGGCACGAACACCAGCCCCTGGGGCGGTTTGTTGCGCCCACGGGTTTCGATACGCGCGCGCATTTCCCCGCGCCGGCTGATCACCTTGACCTCACTGCCGCGCCTGGCATTGAGCGCCTTGGCATCGGCCGGGTGCATGTACACCAGGGCATCGGGTACCGCCTTGTAGAGTTCTTCAACGCGCTGGGTCATGGTCCCGGTGTGCCAGTGCTCAAGCACCCGCCCGGTGCTCAGCCAGAACGGGAACTCCTGGTCAGGGGATTCCGCCGGCGGCTCGTAGGGCAGCGCGAAGATGATCGCTTTCTTGTCGGGGTAGCCATAGAACTGCACGCCACTGCCCTTCTCCACGTAGGGATCATGGCCTTCGCGGAAACGCCAGCGGGTTTCCTTGCCGTCCACCACCGGCCAGCGCAGGCCGCGTTCGGTGTGATACCGATCGAACGGCGCCAGGTCATGACCGTGGCCCCGGCCGAACTGGGCGTACTCTTCGAACAGGCCTTTTTGCAGGTAGAACCCAAAGTCCTTGGCTTCGTCATTTTCAAAGCCCGGCTCCATCTGCTCGATCGGGAACTGATCGACGTTGCCATTTTTGAACAGCACCTCGTACAGGGTCTTGCCTTTGTACTGCGGGGCACTGTCCAGCAACTGCGCGGACCAGACTTCATCGGTGGTGAAACGCTTGGAGAATTCCACCAACTGCCAGAGATCGGACTTGGCATCCCCCGGGGCGGATACCAGTTGATGCCAGAACTGGGTACGCCGCTCGGCATTGCCATAGGCCCCCTCCTTTTCCACCCACATGGCCGTAGGCAGGATCAGGTCGGCGGCTTGCGCGGACACCGTGGGGTACACGTCGGAAACGATCACGAAATTCTGCGGGTTACGCCAGCCCGGCAAGACTTCCTGCATGATGTTGGGCCCGGCCTGCATGTTGTTGCTGGCCATGGTCCAGTACACGTTGACCACGCTGTCCTTGAGCATGCGGCTCTGCTGCACCGCATGGAAACCGACCTTGGGATTGATGGTGCCGGCCGGCAGTTTCCAGATCTTCTCGGCGGTGGCGCGGTGTGCCGGATTGGTGACCAGCATGTCTGCCGGCAGGCGGTGGGAAAAGGTCCCCACTTCCCGCGCGGTGCCACAGGCCGAAGGCTGGCCGGTCAGGGAGAACGGACTATTGCCCGGCTCGCTGATCTTGCCGGTCAGCAAATGGATGTTGTAGATCAGGTTGTTGGCCCACACCCCGCGTGTGTGTTGGTTGAAACCCATGGTCCAGAAGGACACCACCTTGCGTTTCGGGTCGGCATACAACTGCGCCAGCGCCTTGAGCCGTTCGGCCGGAACCCCGGTCTCCTTGGCAGTGCGTTCCAGGGTGTAGGGTTTGACAAAGGCGGCAAACTGCTCGAAGTCGATGTCGGTCCAGGTGTTCGCCTTGTCGGCATTCTTGGCCTGTTGTTCCAGCGGATGATCGCTGCGCAAGCCGTAGCCGATGTCGTCGACCCCCTTGGCAAACCGCGTGTGCCGGCTGACAAACTCCTGGTTCACCGAGCCACTTTCAATGATGTAGTTGGCGATGTAGTTGAGGATCAACAAGTCCGTCTGCGGTTTGAACACCATGGGGATATCGGCCAATTCAAAACTGCGATGCTCGAAGGTCGACAGCACCACAACTTTGACATCGGGTTGGCTCAAGCGACGATCCGTGACCCGACTCCAGAGAATCGGGTGCATCTCCGCCATGTTCGAGCCCCACAACACAAACGCGTCGGTGACTTCGATGTCGTCATAGCAACCCATGGGCTCATCGATACCGAAGGTGCGCATGAACCCCATGACCGCCGAGGCCATGCAATGCCGGGCATTGGGGTCGAGGTTGTTACTGCGAAACCCGGCCTTCATCAACTTGTTGGCGGCGTAGCCTTCCCACACCGTCCATTGTCCGGAGCCGAACATGGCGATCGAGTCTGCGCCTTTGTTTTTCAGCGCTTCCTTGAACTTCAACTCCATCACATCAAACGCCTGTTTCCAGGACACCGGCTGGAACTCACCCTGCTTGTCGTATTGCCCGTTGGTCATACGCAACAGCGGTTGGGTCAGGCGGTCCACGCCATACATGATCTTGGACAGGAAGTAGCCCTTGACGCAGTTCAGGCCGCGATTGACCTCGGCTTTGACATCGCCGTGGGTCGCTACCACCCGGTTGTCCTTGGTCGCCACCATCACGCTGCAACCGGTGCCGCAAAACCGGCACGGCGCCTTGTTCCAGGTCAGGGCGACCATGTCCTGCTCGGTGATCAGGTTGCTGGCCGAGGTGAACACCGGCAGCCCGGCAGCCGCCGCAGCAATCCCGGCCGCCTGGGCCTTGACGAACTCACGACGGGTCATGGGCATGGGTGTTCTCCGCTCGGATCGAGGATCTCGTGGTA
Organism: Pseudomonas sp. NPDC087626; assembly: GCF_044743405.1. Classification (NCBI taxonomy): domain Bacteria; kingdom Pseudomonadati; phylum Pseudomonadota; class Gammaproteobacteria; order Pseudomonadales; family Pseudomonadaceae; genus Pseudomonas; species Pseudomonas sp. NPDC087626. The sequence goes on along the minus strand of NZ_JBIUWJ010000018.1, from coordinate 18,650 downwards.
AACCAGGGAGGCGTTGAGCACGCCGGGCAGGCGGCCAATCTGTTCGATGCGCTGGAGGATCTGCGGTTCGCCGTGCATTTCCAGGACCACCACCAGTTTGCCCTCGGGGCTTTCCTGGTGCAGTTCAACACCCTGGAGCAGGCGCAGATTGGCTTTCACCGCGGCAAACATCTCGACACGGGCCTGCACGATCAAACTGGCGATATGTAGTTTTTGTTCCATGGCCAACACTCCCTGCCTGTTAACTCACCTGGACTGGCAATCAGTGTGGAGCCCCGGGAGGGCCGAGGAGCATTTGCAGGAACCAGACGAAAAAGCCGTAGCCGCCGACTATCACCACCGATAGCAGGGGAAAAAGAAACACGATCAGGAACAGCAACAGCCGCCTTTCCTTGCGCGCACGTAGAGCGGACTCATCAACCGTCGTCATGGCCAGGGCTCCTGCCAGAAAGTGCACTGAGCCTAGATGGCCGCCCTGTAATTTTCCATGATTCAGATCAGCGAAAGGCCAAACAGGATTAATCCTCATTCAATAATGATTAGTATTAACCAAGCAGCAATTCGCCAACTAAGGCCCACGCATTCAAGGGCGACTTAGTTAGCGCTCAAGTTTGCCGATTTCATACTCGCGCAACTTGTTGGCAATGGTGGTGTGGGAAACACCCAGGCGTTTACCGAGCAATCGACTGCTGCTGTGTTCTGAATACAAGCGTTCCAGCACGGCCTTTTCAAACCGTCCGACAATTTCATCCAGCCCGCCGTCCAGGGAAAAATCCCCCAGCGGCTGGCGCACGCCGTAGTCCGGCAGGCGAATGTGTTCGGCCTTGACCGTGCCGCCTTCGCACAGTGACACCGCCTGGAACAGCACGTTCTCCAACTGCCGGACGTTGCCCGGCCAGTGGTAGTGACTGAGCCGATCCATGGCCGCCGGCGCCAGTTTCGGCAAGGGGCAGCCGATCTGCCGGCTGGCCTGGTCGAGGAAGTGTTCGACCAGCGGCGTCAGGCCGTCGAGGCACTCGCGCAACGGCGGGATGTGCAGCGACAGCACATTCAAGCGGTGGTACAGGTCCTGGCGGAACTCACCGCTGGCACACAACTCGGAGAGGTCGACCTGGGTCGCACAGATGACCCGCACATCGAGGTAGACCTCTTCATCGCTGCCGACACGGCGGAAGCAACCGTCTTGCAGGAACCGCAGCAATTTCACCTGCAAGCGCGGGCTCATTTCGCCGACGCCATCGAGGAACAGCGTGCCGCCTGCCGTCAATTCCAGCAGCCCGAGCTTACCTTCGGCCCGCGCACCTTCGAACGCGCCGGGGCCGTAGCCGAACAACTCGGTCTCGGCCATCGACTCCGGCAACCCGGCGCAGTTCAGCGCCATCAACGGCGACTGGCCGCGCGGGCTGGCCAGGTGGCAGGCGCGCGCCAGCAGTTCCTTGCCGGTGCCGGTCTCGCCCTCGATCAACAGCGGCGCATCCAGGGGCGCCATGCGTCGTGCCTCCCGGACCACCGCCGCCATCACCTTGGAGCTTTGGAAAATACTGTCAAAGCCGCGCAACTCCTGCTTGCGCACGTTGTAGATGCGCTCGCCAACCCGGTCGGCCCGGTGCAGGGTCAGCACTGCGCCGGCCATGGCCTCGCTGTCGTCGTGTTCCGACTGCAGGGGGGCGATGTCGGCCAGGAACACGTCGCCCTTGACCTTGACCCGCAGGCCGTTGATCCGCGACTTGTTGGCGCGCACCAGCTCCGGCAGGTCGAAATCCTCGGCGTAGCGTGACAGCGGGATCCCCGGCACTTCGTCGACCCGCACCCCGAGCAATTGCGCCGCTGCACGGTTGGCCGCGACGATCGAGCCGCCCATGTCGATCGACAACACCGGGAACTCCAGCGCCCCGAGCAAGGCATTGAGTTCCATGTGCCGGCGCTCGCTGGGCATCAACCCTACCCGCTTGACCCCGAATACCCCGGCAATCGCCTCGAATTTCGCCCGCAGCGCCTGGAACTGGATGTTGATCAGGTTCGGGCAATGCAGGTAGATCGCGTTGCCGTGCTCACCGCCGACCTCCCCGCGAGCGACGTTGATCCCGTACTCCACCAGCAGGTTGAGGATGTCGCGCAGGATGCCGATGCGGTTCTGGCAATGGACTTTGATACGCATAAAAAGGCCCGGACTAGGAGATGGACAGCGGGTGGCGAGGATTTTTCTGCCGACACCCAAAGTTAGTCGTCAAGATTATGTGACAGCTTCAGGGCTTTTCAAACCGGGAAATCGCAATAGGTACGCCACAGGCCGCTTTGCGTAACGAAAACTTTACGAAAATTGGCGATTTTTCCTAGCCGTTCGTCCAGCACCCTGCTGCGCGGTCGCACGCTTCGGGGTATCTCTAGGTCCATAGCAAGACATAACAAGAACGTATCCCTTTGCAGGAGAGCAGCATGAAGCAGACGCAATACGTGGCCCGCGAGCCCGATGCGCAAGGGTTTATCCACTACACCGCTGAAGAACACGCGGTGTGGAACACGCTGATCACTCGCCAGTTGAAAGTGCTCGAGGGTCGTGCGTGCCCGGAATACATGGAAGGCATCGACAAGCTCGGCCTGCCCCATGACCGCATTCCCCAGCTCGACGAAATCAACAAGGTCCTGGGTGAAACCACCGGCTGGCAAGTTGCCCGGGTTCCGGCGCTGATTCCGTTCCAGACCTTTTTCGAATTACTGGCCAGCAAGCAGTTTCCTGTCGCGACCTTTATTCGTACCCGCGAAGAACTGGATTACCTGCAAGAGCCGGACATTTTCCACGAGATTTTCGGCCACTGCCCACTGCTGACCAACCCGTGGTTCGCCGAATTCACCCACACCTACGGCAAGCTTGGCTTGCAGGCGACCAAGGAAGAGCGGGTGTACCTGGCGCGCCTGTACTGGATGACCATCGAGTTCGGCCTGGTCGACACCCCTGAAGGCCAGCGCATCTACGGCGGCGGCATTCTCTCCTCGCCGAAGGAAACCGTGTACAGCCTGTCCGGCGAGCCCGAGCACCAGGCCTTCGATCCGCTGGAAGCGATGCGCACGCCGTACCGCATCGACATCCTGCAGCCCCTGTACTTTGTCCTGCCCAACCTCAAGCGCCTGTTCGACCTGGCCCACGAGGACATCATGGGCATGGTCCAGCAGGGCATGCAGCTGGGTCTGCACGCGCCGAAATTTCCGCCAAAACCCAAGGCGGCCTGAGGACGCCGCAGTCGCGGCGCCCCACAAAAAATAGTAACGTCTAACAAGAATCGAAATCAGGAAACCACCATGACCGCTCTCAACCAAGCCCATTGCGAAGCCTGCCGCGCCGATGCCCCACAAGTCAGCGACGAAGAACTGCCGGTATTGATCAAGCAGATCCCTGACTGGAACATCGAAGTTCGCGACGGCGTCATGCAGCTGGAAAAAGTTTTCCTGTTCAAGAACTTCAAGTTCGCCCTGGCGTTCACCAACACCATGGGTGAAATCTCCGAGGCCGAAGGTCACCATCCAGGCCTGCTCACCGAGTGGGGCAAAGTCACCGTGACCTGGTGGAGCCACTCGATCAAGGGCCTGCACCGCAATGACTTCATCATGGCCGCGCGCACTGACGAAGTGGCCAAGGACGCCGAGGGCCGCAAGTAATGTTTTTCGACGCCATCGGCCGGGTGCCCGGCGACCCGATCCTCGGCCTGATGGAGGCCTATGCGCAGGACCCCAATGCGCGCAAATTCGACCTCGGCGTGGGTGTCTATAAAGACGCCCAGGGCCTGACGCCGATCCCGCAGTCAGTGAAACTCGCTGAACAGCGCCTGGTGGATGGCCAGGGCACCAAGACCTACATCGGTGGTCACGGTGACCCGGCGTTCGGCAAGGTGATCAACGAGCTGGTACTGGGCGTTGACTCGGCGCTGATCGCCGAACAGCGGGCCGGTGCCACCCAGACTCCGGGTGGCACCGGGGCCTTGCGCCTGAGTGCCGACTTCATCGCGCACTGCCTGCCTGGCCGTGGCATCTGGCTGAGCAACCCGACCTGGCCGATCCACGAAACCATCTACGCGACCGCCGGCCTCAAGGTCAGCCACTACCCTTACGTGGGCAGTGACAACCGCCTGGATGTCGAGGCCATGCTGGCCACCCTGAACCTGATCCCCAAGGGTGATGTGGTGCTGTTGCACGCCTGCTGCCATAACCCGACCGGTTTCGACCTGTCCCAGGATGACTGGCGCCGGGTGCTGGACGTGGTGCGCAGCCGCGAACTGTTGCCGCTGATCGACTTCGCCTACCAGGGCTTTGGCGATGGCCTGGAGCAGGATGCCTGGGCCGTGCGCTTGTTCGCCGAGGAGCTGCCTGAGCTGTTGATCACCAGTTCCTGCTCGAAGAACTTCGGCCTGTACCGCGATCGCACCGGGGCGCTGATTGTCTGTGCCAAGGATGCCGAGAAGTTGACCGATGTACGCAGCCAACTGGCCCACATCGCCCGTAACCTGTGGTCGACGCCACCGGATCACGGCGCGGCCGTGGTAGCGACCATCCTCGGCGACCCAGAGTTGAAACAGCGCTGGGCCGACGAAGTGGAAGCCATGCGCCAGCGTATCGCCCAACTGCGTTCGGGCCTGGTGGAAGCGCTGGAACCCCACGGTCTGCGCGAGCGTTTCGCCCATATCGGTGTACAGCGCGGGATGTTTTCCTACACAGGTTTGACGCCAGAACAGGTGAAAAAACTGCGCGAGCAACACAGCGTGTACATGGTCAGTTCGGGACGCGCCAACGTGGCCGGGATCGACGCCACGCGCCTGGACCTGCTGGCCGAGGCGATCGCTGACGTCTGCCGTGACTAAACGCTACCGCGTGTAGCAGCCCGTAGCAGCCCGTAGCAGCTGTCGAGCTTGCGAGGCTGCTGCTACGGGGGTTGTGCCGCTACAGTGCGGCCATCTGTCGCAGAAATCCGAGATAAAAGTCTATTTGTCATTTCTCCTGCTGTATCCTGCCAAGGCTTTTTGAAAGCGTGGTTCTACACAGCGATTTACAAACAGACTTTGCGAGGAGCAAGCAACATGCACGAGATTCCGAATCTCCCCTTCCCAAGCCTGCACGAAACTGAGCAGACAACCCCGCAACAAGCCGGTGCCCAACAGCCCGAGCCAAAGGAAGCCACTGGTAGCCGCAAGGCCGACAGCGAAGACTAAGCGCACTACCCAGACCGTGTGGAAAGCGCTGACTGATGCGCTTTCCACACAGCCTGAAACCCGAGCCCCCGCCATGACCGACACCTTCGACGAATCACAGGCCAGCGTGCTGATCGATGCCGCGCAACAGATGATCGACGTCTGGAACCGCCTGACGCCCGAGAAGCAAGCCCTGCTCCTGGACCGTTTCGGCAGCCAGGAAAACGCCCTCGCCGCCCTGGTCACCACCCAATTGGTCGCGCCCAGCAAAACCTGATCGAGCACCGCCGCCCAACCCGGCAAATTCTCCCCCTGCACTGCGCCAACCACCGGTATCATAAGCAGCCTATCTATCCTGCTGTCCCGTGGACTTTCCCCATGCCAGATCCCCAGCGCCCCATGGCGGTCACGCTGCAAGTCGTTTCCATCGTCCTGTTTACCTTCATCGGCTACCTGAACATCGGCATCCCCCTGGCCGTATTGCCCGGCTATGTGCACAGCGACCTGGGATTTGGCGCGGTCATCGCGGGCCTGGTGATCAGCGTGCAATACCTCGCCACCTTGCTCAGCCGCCCCTATGCCGGACGCATCATCGACAACAAGGGCAGCAAGCTGGCGGTGATGTATGGCTTGGCCGGCTGCGGCCTGAGCGGGGTATTCATGCTGCTCTCGGCGTGGACCCAGAGCCTGCCGATGGTGAGCCTGATCAGCCTGTTGATCGGCCGCCTGGTCCTCGGCAGCGCGGAAAGCCTGGTGGGATCGGGCTCGATCGGCTGGGGCATCGGTCGAGTCGGCGCGCCGAACACCGCCAAGGTAATTTCCTGGAATGGCATCGCCAGCTACGGCGCGTTGGCGGTGGGTGCACCGCTTGGCGTCCTGCTGGTGCGCCAGTACGGGCTATGGAGCATGGGCATCAGCATCATTTTACTGGCGCTGGTCGGTCTGCTGCTGGCCTGGCCAAAAACCGCTGCGCCGATCGTCGCCGGCGAGCGCCTGCCCTTCCTGCATGTTCTGGGACGGGTGCTGCCCCACGGGTGCGGGCTGGCGCTGGGGTCCATCGGATTTGGCACCATCGCCACTTTCATTACCCTGTATTACGCCACCCAGCACTGGGATAACGCCGTGCTGTGCCTGAGCCTGTTCGGCGCCAGCTTCATTGGCGCGCGCCTGCTGTTCGGCAACCTGATCAACCGCCTGGGCGGGTTTCGGGTGGCGATTGTCTGCCTGTCGGTGGAAACCCTCGGCCTGCTGCTGTTGTGGCTGGCCCCGGACGCAAACTGGGCATTGGCCGGGGCAGCGTTGAGCGGGTTCGGTTTTTCGCTGGTGTTCCCGGCCTTGGGCGTGGAAGCGGTCAACCTGGTACCCGCTTCCAGCCGTGGCGCAGCCGTGGGTGCCTATTCGCTGTTCATCGACTTGTCCCTGGGCATTACCGGCCCCTTGGCCGGCGCAATCGCCGCAGGCTTCGGCTTCGCCTCGATCTTCCTGTTCGCCGCCCTCGCGGCCCTTAGCGGCCTGGCACTGAGCGTCTATCTATACCGCCAGGCACCGAGGCTGCGGGAAAACCGCTAGAAATCCACCTTGCCACGCCCGGCCTTGATCGAGCCCCGCTTGGTCTTGGACTCCAGCCGACGTTTCTTCGAGCCGAGGGTCGGCTTGGTCGGGCGGCGCTTCTTTTCGACCTTGGTGGCGGCCAGGATCAACTCAGTCAATCGCTCCAGGGCATCCGCCCGATTCTGCTCCTGGGTGCGGTATTGCTGGGCCTTGATGATGATCACGCCATCGCTGGTGATCCGGCTGTCGCGCAGCGCGAGCAGGCGTTCCTTGTAGAACTCGGGCAAGGACGAGGCCGGAATGTCGAAGCGCAGGTGCACGGCACTGGAGACCTTGTTGACGTTCTGCCCACCGGCGCCTTGCGCCCGAATGGCAGTCAACTCGATCTCGGCATCCGGCAGATGCACGTTGTTGGAAATCACCAGCATGGAAAGCGGTCCGTAATCAGGGGGGTCAGGATACGCGATCGCTGGGTTTGATTGGGGGCATATCCATTTCTGCGGTCAGGGCCGCTATGGGTTCCCGTGGGAGCGGGCTTGCCCGCGATGGGGCAGCACAGCCAACATCAATGGTGGCTGACATACCGCTATCGCTGGCAAGCCAGCTCCCACAAGTTCAGTGGGTGTATGCCGAATCTGCGAACAACCTGAATCCCCGTGGGAGCGAGCCTGCAGCTCAAAGGGATCGGCACAGCCAACATCAATGGAACCATTAGTAGGCACACCCCAAAAAACGGATATACACACAATCCCCCGCATTAAAAACAACAAACCCGGCACAAGGCCGGGTTCGCTGCAACATCAGCACCTACTTAATCAACAGCAGGCACCCCATTCAAAGCCCGTTGCGCACTGCGCTTGTTCTTGATGCCATAGCAGACCCACATGAACAGGATCCACACCGGAATCGCATACACCGAGATCTGAATGCCCGGGATCATCAACATGATGCCGAGGATAAACACCACGAACGCCAGGCACACATAGTTCCCGTACGGGTACCACAAAGCCTTGAACAGCGGCGTCTGCCGGGTGCGGTTCATGTGCTGGCGGAACTTGAAGTGCGAGAAGCTGATCATCGCCCAGTTGATCACCAGCGTGGCAACCACCAGCGACATCAGCAGTTCCAGCGCATGTTGCGGGATCAGATAGTTGAGCAGCACCGCCACCAGGGTCACCGCGGCCGAAGCGAGGATCGAACGCACCGGCACGCCGCGTTTGTCGATCTTGGCCAGGCCCTTGGGCGCATCGCCCTGCTCGGCCATGCCCAGCAACATGCGGCTGTTGCAGTAGGTACCGCTGTTGTACACCGACAAGGCCGCGGTCAGGACCACGAAGTTGAGGATGTGTGCGGCGGTGTTGCTGCCCAGCATCGAGAACACCTGGACAAACGGGCTACCGCTGTAGGAGTCGCCCGAGGCGTTCAGGGTGCTCAGCAGGCTGTCCCATGGAGTCAACGACAGCAGGATCACCAGGGCGCCGATGTAGAAAATCAGGATCCGGTAGATCACCTGGTTGATGGCCTTGGGGATCACGGTTTTTGGCTGGTCGGCTTCTGCGGCGGTGAAGCCGAGCATTTCCAGGCCGCCAAAGGAGAACATGATGATCGCCATCGCCATCACCAGGCCGCTGACTCCGTTAGGGAAGAAACCACCGTGTTCCCACAGGTTGCTCACCGAGGCTTGCGGGCCGCCGGTGCCGCTGACCAGCAGGTAGCTGCCCAGGGCAATCATGCCGACAATCGCCACCACTTTGATGATCGCGAACCAGAACTCGGCCTCGCCAAAGACTTTGACGTTGGCCAGGTTGATCGCGTTGATCATCAGGAAGAAGACGGCCGCCGAGGCCCAGGTCGGGATCTCCGGCCACCAGTAGTGCACGTATTTACCGACCGCGGTCAGCTCCGACATGCCCACCAGGATGTACAGGATCCAGCAGTTCCAGCCCGACAGGAAGCCGGCGAAGCCGCCCCAGTATTTGTGCGCGAAGTGACTGAAGGAGCCGGCCACCGGCTCTTCGACGATCATTTCGCCCAGCTGGCGCATGATCATGAAGGCGATGAAGCCGCAGATGGCGTAGCCGAGGATCATCGATGGGCCGGCCGACTTCAGTACGCCGGCAGAGCCCAGGAACAATCCGGTACCAATCGCGCCACCGAGGGCGATCAGTTGAATATGGCGATTTTTCAGGCCGCGTTTCAGCTCGCCTGAATGCGAGGTTTGTCCACTCATGAAAGGGTCTCACGCAAGGTTTGATGATATTCGTTAAGACGTTGCCGTGCGGATCAGGATCCGGCAGCGCCGATCAAACCCCAGCGCAAGCACCAGGAGTTCAGCGTATTTACAACGGTCATGCGTCACCTGTTTGTTTTTATCTGTGACGAAATCGAACCCGACACGCTCGTGACGCGGCGGAGTGAACAAGGCGGGTAGCCTTGAAATTGCGTGGTTACGCAGAGGGTCACAGGTAAAACGCGGCGCATTGTACACCGCTAACCCCCTGCTGCCAGACCTCGCTGGTTTAGCGTGTCGTTGGCCGGGATTGCCTGTGTCCGCCTCGAAGGTCGCGGGCGGCTGCAAAAATAGGTTCAGACCTTTGCGGGTCCGTGGCGGGGGTGACGGAAAAATCGCCCCACGAAGAGAGATGAAGATGACTCACGGCGTACATTGCGCCTCCTTCTTGTTATGCACCTGCACGACAGGCATGGGGCGCATGACACCGCGCTACGCCCCGTGAAACAAGCGGGCCAGAGCCTTGGAAGACAGTTGTGATGAGCGCTTGCGGAAAATTTTCCTTACAGTTTTGCGAGCGCGACGATTACAAAGGGGTAATCCGGGGTTTTCGTCAGATTTTCGTTACACACCGTAACGCCGACTTTCCAGCTGGGACCCTCCCCCCACACAGCACAGCAGTTTCAAGCGGGCAAAAAAAACGCCAACCCGAAGGTTGGCGTTTTCATGTGCGGCTTAGCGCTTGAAGCTCAGCGCTGCTTCAAGCTCACTCCGGCTTGCGACGGCCAAAGCCAGGACGCTGGCCGGAACCGGCCGGTGCGCCGCGACGCTTGCCCGATGGCGCGTCACGGTCGACCAGGACAATGCCTGGACGCTTTTTCGGCGCAGGCTTGGCCGGGCGGTTGGTGTCGGCCGGGCGGTCTGCCACTGGCGTACCACGACCTGCCGGAGCGCCACGGCCTTCGCCGCGCTCTGTGCGACCGTTGGCCGGACGTGGCGAACGCGGACCGCGCTCACCGTCCTGACGTCCTGCCGGCTTGCGGCTCGCACGCTCGCCTTCGATATGCGGCTCACGTGCTGGACGCGGAGCGGCAGCCGGGGCACCGGCGGCTGGACGCAAGGTGCGCACGCGCTCGGTCTTGCCCATCGGACGCGACGATTTACGCTGCATGCGATCGAGCTTGTCTTTGCTCTTGGCGTTCATCTGCGGCATGGCCACTGGGGTCAGGCCAACTTCAGCACTCAGAATGTCGACTTCGTACTGGCTCATTTCGCGCCAGCGGCCCATCGGCAGGTCGGAGTTGAGGAACACCGGACCAAAACGCACACGCTTCAGGCGGCTGACCACCAGGCCCTGGGATTCCCACAGGCGACGTACTTCGCGGTTGCGACCTTCCATCACCACGCAGTGGTACCAGTGGTTGAAACCTTCGCCACCTGGCGCCTGCTTGATGTCAGTGAACTTGGCCGGGCCGTCTTCGAGGACCACGCCCGCCTTCAGGCGCTCGATCATCTCGTCGTCGACTTCACCACGGACACGCACCGCGTATTCGCGGTCCATTTCGTAGGAAGGGTGCATCAGGCGGTTGGCCAGCTCACCGTCAGTGGTGAACATCAGCAGACCGGTGGTGTTGATGTCCAGGCGGCCGATGTTGATCCAGCGCCCTTCTTTGGGACGCGGCATCTTGTCGAACACGGTCGGACGGCCTTCCGGATCGACACGGGTGCAGATTTCGCCGTCGGGTTTGTTGTACATGATCACGCGGCGGACCGATTCGGCCGCTTCTTCACGCTTGATCACCTTGCCATCGATGGTGATGGCGTCGTGCATGTCGACACGCTGACCGAGCGTGGCGTCTTTGCCATTGACCTTGATTCGGCCGTGGCTGATCCAGGCTTCTACGTCACGGCGCGAGCCGACGCCGATACGGGCGAGGACTTTCTGCAGTTTTTCGCCTGCTGGGCCGATTTCCTGGTCGTCTTTCTGGTCGTTGATACTCATCTGGGCACCTCCCGGTGTGGTCTGTTCAGGCGTGGCCTGAAGTCGTAAAAGCGGGTCGTTTGGCGAAGGGATCGCCAAAGGGTCGCGAATCATACGCTCATGGCGCGGCTCGCGCATCAGAGACTAGCTGATAAACGGTCGACTATCGGTTTTTTCCGCTGATCGGTGTCAGTCGTCGAACTGACGGCGTTCGGCTTCGATGGCTTGGGCCAGCGCCAGGGCTTCGGCTTCCTCGTCGCTCAGTTCAGGCTGCGGCTGCGGCGACTCCAGGGCGGCAACCGCGGCCAGGAGTTTTTCCCGAGCCTGGGCGACACCCAGGATATCGGGTTCGGATTCCGGCTCAGGCTCTGGCTCGGCTTCAGACTCGACCTCGACCTCAGGCGCTACCTCGTCCGTCACCGACTGCTCACCGGGCTCACCATCGCGCAGCAGGTCGTCGAAGTCGGTCTTGATCCCCTCCTCCATCGAGTCCAGTTCCAGCAACAGGCTATGGAAACTGGTTTCATCCTTCGGCTCTTCCGGCTCGGCACTGGCGTCGGCCAGCGCTTGCAGGCTGGGCGGAACCGGGGCGTCGTCGAACTCGAGCATCGGCTCGGGCTCCAGCTCACGCAGCTCGGCCAGGGGCGGCAGATCGTCGAGGTTCTGCAGGTTGAAATGGTCGAGGAAGGCCTTGGTGGTGGCGAACATCGCCGGTCGCCCGGGAACTTCGCGGTAGCCGACGATCCTGATCCACTCGCGCTCCAGCAGGGTCTTGACGATGTTGCTGTTGACCGCCACGCCCCGCACATCCTCGATCTCGCCACGGGTGATCGGCTGGCGATAGGCAATCAGCGCCATGGTCTCCAGCATGGCCCGCGAGTAGCGCTGCGGGCGCTCTTCCCACAGGCGCCCGACCCAGGGCGAGAACTTTTCGCGAATTTGCAGGCGGTAGCCCGAGGCGACTTCCTTCAACTCAAAGGCGCGGCCCTCGCAGGACTTGCCCAGGATCGCCAGGGCCTTCTTGAAGACCGGCGGTTCCGGACGTTCGCCTTCTTCGAAGAGCTCGAACAGGCGCTCCATCGATTGCGGTTTTCCCGAGGCCAACAGAAAGGCTTCAAGCAGTGGCGCCAGCTCGCGGGGTTCACTCAGATTCATGGATTTTGCTCGTTATTCGGCTCGCGCCCGCACATGGATAGCCGCAAAGGGCTCATTCTGCACCAGCTCGACCAGGGATTCCTTGACCAGTTCGAGGATCGCCATAAAGGTCACGACCACACCCAGGCGTCCTTCTTCAGCGGTGAACAGCTCGACAAAGGGCACAAAACCGCCACCCTTGAGCCGCTCCAGCACATCGCTCATACGCTCGCGGGTAGACAGGGCCTCGCGGCTGACCTGATGGCTTTCAAACATGTCGCCACGGCGCAGTACTTCGGCCATGGACAGCAACAGCTCGCTGAGCCGGACCTCCGGCAACAGCTTGCGCGCCCGCGCCTCGGGGGCGTCCAGCTTGGGCACCACCACATCGCGACCGACCCGGCTCAGGCCATCGATGCCTTCGGCGGCTGCCTTGAAGCGTTCGTATTCCTGCAGGCGGCGGATCAGTTCGGCGCGCGGGTCGTCTTCTTCCGCTTCGATCTCTGCCGACCGCGGGAGCAGCATGCGCGATTTGATCTCGGCCAGCATGGCCGCCATCACCAGGTATTCGGCAGCCAGCTCCAGGCGCACCGACTGCATCAACTCGACGTAGCCCATGTACTGCCGGGTGATTTCCGCCACCGGAATGTCGAGGATGTTGATGTTCTGTTTGCGGATCAGGTACAGCAACAGGTCGAGCGGACCTTCGAAGGCCTCGAGAAAAACCTCAAGGGCGTCCGGTGGAATGTACAGGTCCTGCGGCATTTCCATGACCGCCTGGCCATAGACCATGGCAAATGGCAGTTCCTGCTGCGCGCCCGCCTGGCTGTCGACGGTTTCCACCACCGACATTCAGGCCTCGGCCATAAACGGGGCCGGGTCGCCGCAGCCGACGCGGATCACTTCTGGCTCGCCATCGGCCAGGTTGATCACCGTCGAGGCCTTGATGCCGCCAAAGCCACCGTCGATGATCAGGTCGACCTGATGCTCGAGCAACTGTCGCATTTCGTAGGGATCGCTCAAGGGATCGGTGTCGCCGGGCATGATCAGGGTCACGCTCATCAACGGCTCGCCCAGCTGTTCGAGCAGGGCCAGGGCAATCGGATGACTCGGCACCCGCAGGCCGATGGTGCGTTTTTTCGGGTGCAGCAACAGGCGCGGCACCTCGCGGGTGGCGTTGAGAATAAAGGTGTACGGGCCTGGCAGGTGCGCCTTGAGGATGCGGAAGGTGCCGGTGTCGATCTTGGCGAACACCCCCAATTGCGACAGGTCGCTGCAGATCAGCGCAAAGTTGTGCTTGTCGTCCAGCTGGCGCAGGCGCCGCACGCGTTCCACGGCGTTCTTGTCGCCGATCTGGCAGCCAATGGCGTAGGACGAGTCGGTGGGATAGATCACCACCCCGCCGGCGCGGATGATTTCGACAGCCTGTTTGATCAGGCGCGCTTGCGGGTTTTCCGGATGAATCTGGAAAAATTGACTCACATTTTCTACCTGTTCAGACGGCGGCAATAATTGGGTCATGTTTGAATCGACACCAAAGCGGTGGCAGATCCTCCGGGAGCGGGCGGTACTCGCCGATCTCGGACCAGCCTCCGGGGCCATGGAAATCACTGCCGGCACTGACCAGCAGACCGAACTCACGCGCCAGAATGGCCAGGCTGCCGACCTGCTCGGCCGGTTGGTGCCCGTTGACCACTTCGATAGCGTGACCACCCGCTTGAATATAGTCGCCAATCAGGCGCCGGCGTTTACTGCGGGTGAAATCGTAGTGCCATGGATGGGCCAGACTGACCCAGGCACCCGCGGCGCGCAGGGTAGCGACGGTTTCCTCGAGGGTCGGCCAGTGTTGCTTGACATCCCCCAGCTTGCCCGCGCCCAGCCATTTGCGGAACGCTTCGGCGCGGTCCTTGACGTAGCCGGCGCGCACCAGATAGTCGGCGAAGTGCGGGCGGGCCGGGGCATTGCCACTGTCGCCGAGTTCCTGCTGGATCGCCCGCGCACCTTCCAGCGCCCCGGGCATGCCCTTGAGCTCCAGCTTGCGGCTGATTTCTTCCGAGCGCAGCCAGCGCCCGTCATGCAGCCGGGCGATGGCCTCGACCAGCGCCGGTGCATTGACGTCGAAGCCATAGCCCAGCACGTGGATGGTGGCGCCCCCCCAGGTGCAGGACAACTCGACACCGTTGACCAACTGCATGCCCAGCGCCTGTGCGGCAGCGCGGGCCTCGTCGAGGCCTTCGAGGGTATCGTGGTCGGTCAGGGCCAGGACTCGCACGCCTTTCTCGAACGCCCGCGCCACCAGTACCGCAGGCGCCAGGGCGCCATCGGAGGCCGTGCTATGGCAGTGCAAATCAACATTCACAGGATGTGTAACCTCAAATCAGCTGGCGCTATCGCGACCCAATATGTTTGTTATTATGCCGCCACATCCTGCTTCTGGCTGCCACTGTGAAACAATTCATCGACTTCATCCCGCTCCTGCTGTTTTTCATCGTCTTCAAAATCGACCCCCGGGTCGTCGACATTGCCGGCTATCCATTGACTGTAGGCGGTATTTACAGCGCCACCGCGATGCTCATCGTCAGTTCCCTGGTGGTCTATGGCACCTTGTTCATCACCCAGCGCAAACTGGAAAAAAGCCAGTGGCTGACCCTCGTCGCCTGCCTGGTGTTCGGTAGCCTGACCCTGGCCTTCCACAGCGAAACCTTCCTCAAGTGGAAGGCACCGGTGGTCAACTGGTTGTTTGCCCTGGGGTTTATCGGCAGTCACTTCATCGGCGAGCAATTGCTGATCAAGCGCATCATGGGCCACGCACTGACCCTGCCGGATGCGGTGTGGACCCGCCTGAACATCGCCTGGATCGGCTTTTTCCTGTTCTGCGGGGCCGCCAACCTGTTCGTCGCGTTTACCTTCCAGAGCATCTGGGTCGACTTCAAGGTCTTCGGCAGCCTGGGCATGACCCTGCTGTTCCTGGTGGCGCAAGGTATCTACCTGTCCCGTCACCTGCACGACGCCGATCCCACTACGCCAAAAACCGAGGACTGACATGCTTTACGCAATTATTGCCACAGACGTCGCCAACTCCCTGGAAGCTCGCCTGGCCGCCCGCCCTGCGCACATTGAGCGTCTGCAACAACTCAAGGCCGAAGGCCGCGTGGTCCTGGCCGGTCCGCACCCGGCAGTGGACAGCAATGACCCAGGCGCCGCAGGTTTCACCGGCAGCCTGATCGTCGCCGAATTCGCCTCCCTCGAAGCCGCCCAGGCCTGGGCCGATGCCGACCCGTACATCGACGCCGGTATCTACGCCAACGTCCTGGTCAAGCCGTTCAAGCAAGTCCTGCCTTAAGAAGCCTGGCGGCGCGGTGAACCTTGTGTTCATCGCGCACTCCATAGTGCTCGCAATGTTTGTTTCAACCCACCCGCCTCAGGTTTTTCACCCCGCCCTGTCCAGCTGACCACTCAGCCGCACGGGTTCGTCGTGGCATGCCAGTCGCGCGCGCCGCCCTGCATTGCGATATCGTTGCCAGGAATGGCCCCCCCCCACATCGACAATGGCTAAATTGAGTAAGTCATGAGCGAGCTGTTACTGATTGATGATGACCAGGAGCTGTGCGAGCTCCTCGGTAGCTGGCTGAGCCAGGAAGGCTTTGTCGTGCGCGCCTGCCACGACGGACTGAGCGCCCGCCGCGCCCTGGCCGAGTCCGCGCCGGCGGCCGTGGTGCTGGACGTGATGCTACCCGACGGCAGCGGCCTGGAACTGCTCAAGCAATTGCGCAACGACCACCCCGAGCTGCCAGTGCTGATGCTTTCGGCCCGTGGCGAACCGCTGGACCGGATCCTCGGCCTGGAGCTGGGGGCCGACGATTACCTGGCCAAGCCCTGCGATCCCCGGGAATTGACCGCCCGCCTGCGCGCCGTACTGCGCCGCAGTCACCCGACGGCCGTGTCCAGCCAGGTGGAACTCGGCGACCTGTGCTTCAGCCCAGCGCGGGGCGTGGTCAGCATCGACCAGCAGGAATACACCCTGACCGTCTCCGAAAGCCGCCTGCTCGAAGCCCTCCTCAAGCAGCCTGGCGAGCCGCTGGACAAGCAGGAACTGGCGCAGATCGCCCTCGGCCGCAAGCTGACCCTCTACGACCGCAGCCTGGACATGCACGTCAGCAACCTGCGCAAGAAGATCGGCCCGCACCCCGATGGCCGCCCGCGCATCGTGGCCCTGCGCAGCCGCGGTTATTACTACAGCCTCTGAGTTCAGTAGGCCGGGGCCAATGTCAGGAGCCCCTGCGACCGTCTTTACCCAAGCTTTACGCTTCGCTGACCGCCGCTGACCTTGATCTGCGTAATCTGCACTCATCCGGAACACACCGGGAACGAGACAAGGAGATACACCATGCGCAAGACCCTTATCGCTGTGCTGTTCGCTGCCGCCCTGCCCACCGTTGCCATGGCCATGCCAGAAGGCCAGGGGCCGATGGGCCCGATGGACAGCCCACGTCACGGCGCTCAGATGCACGATCACGGCAAGGGCCCTTACAGCCAGCTGGACCTGAGCCGCGAACAACGCGAGCAGATCCGCAAGATCATGGGCGAGCAGATGCACGAGCGTAAGCAGCTGGTCGACAAATACCTGGAAAAACTGTCGCCAGCCGACCAGAAAGCCATGAAGGACGAAATCGCCGCCCGTCACCAGAAAGCCGAAACCGAGGTCCGGGCGCTGCTCAAGCCTGACCAGCAGCA
Source organism: Pseudomonas sp. NPDC087626 (assembly GCF_044743405.1). NCBI lineage: Bacteria > Pseudomonadati > Pseudomonadota > Gammaproteobacteria > Pseudomonadales > Pseudomonadaceae > Pseudomonas > Pseudomonas sp. NPDC087626. The sequence continues at coordinate 1,843 of NZ_JBIUWJ010000018.1, read as the reverse complement.
GAAGTTCGACGCCATCCAGAAAAAGCGCGCCGAACGCAAGGCCGAATGGGCACAGTTCCAGGCGTGGAAAGCGCAACAACCGCAAAAAGCGCAATAATGCTCTAGCGTTACTCCCCCAGCCCAATGGTCCCCGCCATTGGGCTTTCCTTGTTTGAGGGTTTCCCGTGCGTTCATTGTTCTGGCGCATTCTCGCCAGTTTCTGGCTGGCCATCGCCCTGGTAGCAGGGCTATCGATACTGCTTGGGCACATGCTGAACCAGGACGCCTGGATTCTCAGTCGACATCCCGGTCTCAATACCCTGGCGCAGCAGTGGACCCAGCTGTACGAGGAAAACGGCGAGGACGCCGCACAAACACTGCTGGAAAAACGTAAACGGCGTTATCACATCGACGTCCAGGTGCTCAACGAAAGCGGTGACCCGGTGGTGCGCGGTACCTTTCCGCGTCGTGCGGCGGCCTTCGAGGCCCGGCAGAACGACAATAACGACCGGCACCTGCCGTGGCGGCGCCTGACCGCCGAGTACACCAGCCCAAAAACCGGTGAAACCTACCTGCTGATCTACCGCATCCCCCACCCGGAGCTCGATAGCTGGCATCGCGAAAGCCTGCTTTGGCCCTTGAGCGCGCTGGGTATTGCGCTGGTAGTGCTGACCCTCTTCAGCCTGCTGGTGACGCTGTCCATCACCCGCCCCCTGAGCCGCTTGCGCGGCGCGGTGCATGACCTGGGCCAGACCACGTACCAGCAGAACAGCCTGGCGCGCCTGGCCAACCGGCGCGACGAGTTCGGCGTATTGGCCAATGACTTCAACCGCATGGGCGCACGCTTGCAGAGCCTGATCGGCAGCCAGCGGCAATTGCTGCGCGACGTGTCCCACGAACTGCGCTCGCCCCTGGCGCGCTTGCGCATTGCCCTGGCCCTGGCCGAACGGGCCGGCCCTGAAGAGCGGGAAAAACTCTGGCCGCGCCTGACGCGCGAATGCGACCGCCTGGAGGCCTTGATCAGTGAAATCCTGGTTTTGGCACGGGTCGATGCCGATAACGCCAGCGCCGAGGCGGTGGACCTCAACCTGCTGCTGGGCAGCGTGCAGCGCGATGCCAAGCTCGCTGCGCCGGATCAGCAGATCCGGGTCGAAGCCGAACCAAGCCTGCAGCTCAAGGGCTGGCCGACCATGATTGAGCGGGCTCTGGACAATCTGTTGCGTAACGCCCAGCGCTTCAACCCGAGCGGACGGCCGATCGAAGTCCTGGCCCGGCACCAGGGTGAACGTATCGTGCTCAGCGTGCGCGACCACGGTCCCGGGGTCGACGCCGAGCATCTGGCGCAGTTGGGTGAACCCTTCTACCGCGCGCCCGGCCAGACTGCCCCCGGCCATGGCCTGGGCCTGGCCATCGCCCGCCGCGCCGCCGAGCGTCACGGTGGCAGCCTGACCCTGGCCAATCACCCAGAAGGCGGATTCATCGCCAGCCTGGAGTTGCCACTGGAACCGGGAGCCAGCACCTGAGCCCGGCTCCGCCTTTTTGGGGAGCTGACGCCCGCATTTGGCTCGCCAGCGATGGGCATAGGTATCTACACAACTGTGGTGCGACGTTGCACCTGTGGAGAGAGAACCTGCTTGGGTCGTGACCTCTGGGCCTCTGGGGTGTTGGATTAGACCGAGTACATATCCATTTCTTCGGTAACGGCCTCCTATGGTTCCGCCTGACGGCGGCTCACTTTTGAACAGCGCAAAAGTAAGCAAAACGCTACATACCCCACCACTCGGTGCCTCGCTTAGGCTCGGCATGCCCGTACTCCGACATTGATTTGGGGGGCCGCCGCAATGGGCCCTCCCTGGCCCAGTGC
>NZ_JBIUWJ010000017.1:0-128003 GCF_044743405.1 Pseudomonas sp. NPDC087626 | reverse complement strand
AGGAGAAAGAGCGCGGTATTACCATTCTGGCGAAAAACACCGCCATCAACTGGAACGGCTACCACATCAACATCGTGGACACCCCGGGCCACGCCGACTTCGGCGGCGAAGTTGAACGTGTAATGTCGATGGTTGACTCCGTTCTGCTGCTGGTTGACGCTCAAGACGGCCCTATGCCGCAAACCCGTTTCGTGACCAAGAAGGCTTTCGAAGCCGGCCTGCGTCCAATCGTGGTAATCAACAAGGTTGACCGTCCAGGCGCACGTCCGGACTGGGTTCTGGACCAGATCTTCGACCTGTTCGACAACCTGGGTGCTACCGAAGAACAGCTGGACTTCAAAGTGGTTTACGCCTCTGCCCTGAACGGCATTGCAGGTCTGGACCACACCGACATGGCTGAAGACATGACCCCGCTGTACCAGTCGATCGTCGACAACGTACCTGCGCCGAAAGTCGACCGTGACGGTCCGTTCCAGATGCAGATCTCCGCTCTGGACTACAACAGCTTCCTGGGTGTTATCGGCGTTGGCCGTATCGCTCGTGGTCGCGTCAAGCCGAACACTCCGGTCGTGGCTATCGATGCCGACGGCAAGAAGCGTAACGGTCGTATCCTCAAGCTGATGGGTCACCACGGCCTGCACCGCATCGACGTTGAAGAAGCAGCTGCCGGCGACATCGTCTGCATCAGCGGCTTCGACCAGCTGTTCATCTCCGACACTCTGTGCGACCCACTGAACGTCGAAGCAATGACTCCGCTGACCGTTGACGAACCAACCGTTTCCATGACCTTCCAGGTAAACGACTCGCCTTTCTGCGGTAAAGAAGGCAAGTTCGTGACCAGCCGTAACATCAAGGAACGTCTGGACAAAGAGCTGCTGTACAACGTTGCTCTGCGCGTTGAAGAAGGCGACTCGGCTGACAAGTTCAAAGTATCCGGCCGTGGTGAGCTGCACCTCTCGGTACTGATCGAAACCATGCGTCGCGAAGGCTTCGAAATGGGTGTTGGTCGTCCGGAAGTGATCATCCGCATGGTTGACGGCGTCAAGCACGAACCGTACGAAAACGTGACCATCGACCTGCCGGAAGAATCGCAAGGTTCGATCATGGAGCAGATCGGTATCCGTAAGGGCGACCTGACCAACATGGTTCCGGATGGCAAGGGCCGTGTGCGCCTTGAGTACAACATCCCGGCCCGTGGCCTGATCGGTTTCCGTAACGAGTTCCTGACCCTGACCTCCGGTGCAGGCATCCTGACCTCGATCTTCGACCGTTACGACGTGATGAAGTCCGGCGACATGTCCGGCCGTCAGAACGGCGTGCTGGTATCGGTTGCTACCGGTAAGGCGCTGACCTACTCGCTGGAAACCCTGCAGTCGCGTGGCAAGCTGTTCATCGAACACGGCCAGGACATCTATGAAGGTCAAATCGTTGGCTTGAACAGCCGCGACAACGACCTGGGTGTTAACCCGACTAAAGGCAAGAAGCTCGACAACATGCGTGCTTCGGGTAAAGACGAAACCATCGCTCTGGTTCCGCCTGTACGTTTCACTCTGGAGCAAGCTCTGGAATTCGTACAAGAAGACGAGCTGTGTGAAGTCACTCCTAAGTCCATCCGTCTTCGTAAGAAGATCCTGGGCGAAAGCGAGCGTACCCGCGCTGCCAAGAAGTCCAATAACTAAGTCACTTAGTTAGCGGGCAAAAAAACGCCCCCGACCGCAAGGTCGGGGGCGTTTTTTTTTGTCTGGGATTATGTGATGACTGTGTGGGCCTTATCGCTGGCAAGCCAGCTCCCACAATTTACCGCGTTCAGCCAGGCAACTCGGTCCGTGTGGGAGCCGGGCTTGCCCGCGATGAGGGCCTTTGGAGCCATACAAAATCCAGATCAGAACTTGTCCAGCGTCCGCCGTTGGGTATCGCGCACCACTTCCTTGGGCTTGTAGGCGCAGTAGCCTGGTCGTGGGCCGATCTTGGGGTGATTGCGGCAGGTATCCGGGCGCTTGTCATAAATAGTGCAGAAACGGCTCTTACGATCCAGATACAGGCAATCGTTGTTGCTCATGCGCTGGAGCGTGAAGATTTCCGATTTCTGGTTGTAACGCTCGACGATCCCTTCCTTTTGCAGGCGCTTGGCGATGTTCTTCGGCGGGTCGCCGCGTTCGAACTCATCGACGATGCCGATGCGGATCAGATCCTTGATCTTGACCTCCACTGGCAGCGTGCAGCAGCTGGACACGCAGCCGCCGCACATATGGCTGGAGTATTTCTGCCAGGTCTCGAGGCGGTCGAGTTCCGCGGCGGCGATCAGTTGAGGCTTCATCAGGGTTCCAAGGGGGAGCGTTGTATCCGGGCGCGGGATGATACGGGATTGGTGGTTTTTTGAACAACTTTTTCAAGGATCCGGCACGCCCCCTGCATCCTTTTGTTTCTGAACCGCTCAATTCAGGTGATTGTGCAAAACACCCGAACCAGCGACTGCACCGTTTGTCAGACCGTCTAGGCTCAGTCAATTCCATGCTCGCCCGAGGCCCTATCGATGACTCAAGAACCACTTGTTCGCGAAGCTGAGGTGGCCGCATTTCGCGAAGCCGTCCTGACCAAACTCACCTATGCCGTCGGCAAGGATCCGGATCACGCCTTCGACCACGACTGGTTCGAGGCCATTGCGCTGGCAGCGCGCGATCACATGGTCGAGCACTGGATGGACCATACGCGGCAGATTTACCGCAAAGGCCAGAAGCGGGTGTACTACCTGTCGCTGGAATTCCTCATCGGCCGCCTGCTCTACGACAGCCTGAGCAACCTGGGCCTGCTCGACGTAGCCCGCGAGGCCTTGACCGAGCTGGGGGTCGACCTGGAGCGGATCCGCCTGCTGGAGCCGGACGCCGCTTTGGGCAACGGTGGTCTCGGCCGCCTGGCCGCGTGTTTCATGGAAAGCATGTCGACCCTGGGCATCGCCGGGCATGGCTACGGCATTCGTTATGAGCACGGCCTGTTCCGCCAGGCGATTGTCGATGGCTGGCAGCAGGAGCAGACCGAGCACTGGCTGGATTTCGGCAACCCCTGGGAGTTCGAGCGGCCGGAGGTGATCTACCCGATCGGTTTTGGCGGCAGTGTCGAGACCGTCATCGATGCCGGCGGCAAGAGCAAGCAAGTCTGGACGCCTTCGGAAACGGTGCGCGCGGTGGCGTACGACACTCCCGTGGTCGGTTGGCGCGGAGCCAGCGTCAACACCTTGCGCCTGTGGCGGGCACGGGCCATGGAGGACCTGCACCTGGAGCGCTTCAACGCCGGTGACCACTTGGGCGCGGTGGCCGAAGTGGCCCGGGCCGAAAGCATCTCCCGGGTGCTTTACCCGGCCGACAGCACCGAAGCGGGGCAAGAACTGCGCCTGCGCCAGGAGTACTTCTTTGTCGCCGCGTCCCTGCAGGACCTGCTCCGGCGCCATCGCAACATGCACAGCTCGGTGCTGACCCTGGGCGATCATGCGGCGATCCAGCTCAACGATACGCACCCCTCGATTGCCGTGGCCGAGCTGATGCGCCAACTGGTCGACATCTACGACGTGGAGTGGGATGCGGCCTGGCAGGTCACGGTCGATACCCTGTCCTACACCAACCACACGCTGTTGCCCGAAGCGCTGGAAACCTGGCCGGTAGGGCTGATGGAGCGGATGCTGCCGCGGCACATGCAGATCATCTACCTGATCAACGCCCAGCACATCGACTCATTGCGGGCCAAGGGCATCCACGACTTCGACGTGCTGCGCGCGGTGTCGCTGATCGAGGAAGACAACGGCCGCCGGGTGCGCATGGGCAACCTGGCGTTCCTCGGCTCCCATAGCGTCAACGGCGTGTCCGGCCTGCACACGCAACTGATGCGCAGCACGGTATTTTCCGAGCTGCACAAGCTCTACCCCGAGCGGATCAACAACAAGACCAACGGCATCACCTTCCGCCGCTGGCTGTACCAGGCCAACCCGGAACTGACCTCGATGATGGTCGATGCCCTGGGGCCGGAGCTGCTGGATAACCCCGAGCAACTGTTGCAGGGCCTGGAGCCGTTTGCCGAGAAAGCGGCGTTCCGCAAGCAGTTCGCCGAGCAGCGGCTGCACAGCAAGAAAGCCCTGGCCTATTTGATTCACGAGCGCCTGGGGATTGCGGTCAACCCGGCGGCGCTGTTCGACGTGCAGGTCAAGCGGATCCACGAGTACAAGCGCCAGTTGCTCAACCTGTTGCACACGGTGGCGCTGTACCAGGCGATTCGCGCCGAGCCTGAGACCGACTGGGTGCCGCGGGTGAAGATCTTCGCCGGCAAGGCGGCGGCCAGTTATCACCAGGCCAAGCTGATCATCAAGTTGACCAACGACATCGCCCGCACAGTGAACAACGACCCGACCGTGCGCGGCCTGCTGAAAGTGGTGTTCCTGCCCAACTACAACGTCAGCCTGGCCGAAAGCATCATTCCGGCGGCCGACCTGTCGGAGCAGATCTCCACCGCCGGCTTCGAGGCGTCCGGCACCAGCAACATGAAGTTCGGCCTCAATGGCGCCCTGACCATCGGCACCCTGGACGGGGCCAACGTGGAAATGTGCGAGCGCATCGGTGCCGAGCACATGTTCATCTTTGGCCTGAGTGCCCAGCAGGTCGAGGCGCGCAAGCAGAACCACGAGTTCCACGCCGCCCCGGACATTGCCGCCTCGCACCGGCTCAATGACGTGTTGCAGGCAATTCGCAGCGGGGTGTTCTCGCCGGATGATCCGGCGCGCTACACCGGCCTGATCGACTCCTTGATCGAGTACGACCGCTTCCTGGTCTGTGCCGACTTCGACTCCTACTGGGCCGCGCAGATGCGCGTCGAGACCCTTTGGCACGACTCCAAGGAGTGGTGGCGTTCAGCGGTGCTCAACAGTTCGCGGATGGGCTGGTTTTCCTCGGATCGGACCATCCGCGAGTACGCCACGGATATCTGGAAGGCGCTGGAGTAGGGGAGGCCTTTAAGAAAAGTCTCGTAGTTCGGGTGGGAGGGATCGATATACTGGTGTAGCGGGCCAATCGCAGCCTGCGGCAGCTCCTACGCGAAGGGATATCGACCATGCAATGGATGTTCATGCTGATTGGGCTGGTGCTCGGCTGGCTGCTCGATGAGTCGTTCAGCGACGCCTTGATCGGTGCGCTGATCGGGCTGGGTGCTGGCCAGGCGTTTGTGCTGCAACGCTTGAATGCGCAAGCTTTGCAGCAGGGGCGTGAATTGAAGCTGGCCCAGGTGGCCTTGGGTGCGGTCGAGCAGCGCCTGGCCTCGCTGGAGGGCGGCGGCGTTGCTGCCGAGCCGCTCTCCCATGCTGAGACTGTCCCGGCGCCAGCGCCTCAACTCGAGCCAACGCCTGCCGCGTCCGAGCTGGTCTGGGAGCTACCGCCTGAAATCAACATGGCCCAAGCCAGTGTCGAGTCTGCACCGGTCGACCTGTGGACGCCCCAGCCTGAGCCATTCGCCGCTCCCCAGCCCCCGGCGCCTCGCGCGCCCAACTTGTTCGACCGCGCCATCGCCGGTGCGCGTGACTGGCTGTTTGGCGGCAACACGGTGCTGCGAGTGGGTGTGGTGCTGCTGTTCTTCGGCCTGGCGTTTCTGCTGCGCTACGCCACCGAGGGCATGGTGGTGCCGATCGAGTTGCGCTATGCCGGCGTTGCAGCGGCGGCCCTGGCCTTGCTGGGGCTGGGGTGGTGGCTGCGGCTGCGCAACACCCAGTACGCGTTGATCCTCCAGGGCACCGGGATTGCCGTGTTGTACCTGACCGTGTTCGCCGCCATGCGCTTGCACCCTTTGCTCAATCCGACGGCGGCCCTCGGCCTGCTGGTGGCGGTGACGGTGTTTTCGGCGATCCTGGCGATCACCCAGGACTCCCTGGCCCTGGCCTGCGCCGCGGCATTGGGCGGATTCGCCGCACCCATCCTGACCTCCACCGGTGCCGGCAACCATGTCGCGCTGTTCAGTTACTTCGCCCTGCTCAACGCCGGCATCCTCGGCATCGCCTGGTTCAAGGCCTGGCGCCTGCTGAACCTGATTGGCTTCGTCGGCACCTTCGGCATCGGCCTGGCCTGGGGCTTGCGCTCCTATACCCCGGAACTGCTGTGGAGCACCGAGCCGTTCCTGATGCTGTTCTTCCTGATGTACCTGGCCATCGGCCTGCTGTTCGCCCGGCGCAAGTTGCTGGAGATCAGCGACGCCCCGCTGGACGGCGACCGCGAAGCACTGCTGCACTGGTCGGCGCGCAAGGGCGACTACGTCGACGGCACGCTGCTGTTCGGCCCGCCGCTGGTGGGCTTTGGCTTGCAGTTCGCGCTGGTGCATCACCTGGAGTTCGCAGCGGCCTTCAGTGCGCTGCTGCTGGGTTTTATCTACATGGGCCTGGCCCGCGTACTCAGTGGCGGGCGCGCGCTGTTGCTGGGTGAGACGTGCCTGGCGCTGGGGGTGATCTTTGCCAGCCTGGCCATTCCCCTGGGTCTGGATGCACGTTGGACGGCCGCCGCTTGGGCCGTCGAGGGCGCGGGTATCTATTGGCTCGGCTTGCGCCAGCAGCGGCCGCTGGCACGGGCCTTTGCCTTGCTGCTGCAGTTGGGCTCGGCGCTGGCATTCCTCAGCGAGCTGGATGTCGGCGTCAGCAGCCTGATCGAGGGGGCACCGCTGGGCGCCTTGATGCTCGGCCTGGCGTTGTTGTTCACCTTCTATCAGTTGCGCACCGCCGCGCCCGGGCACAGCCATGCCTGGGAGCGCCAAGGCCTGCCGGTATTGGCCTGCGCCGGCCTGACGTTCCTTTATCTGTTGGCACCGCTGTTCTTCTTCACCCAGGGCACGGCCATCAGTTGGGCCCTGGCGGGATTGGCGACCTTGTTCGTCGGCCTGCGCCTGCAATCACGCACTTTCCTGTTCACCGCGTTTGCCGTGCAACTGCTCGGTGGCGTGCTGTTCCTGCTACGGCTGCAGGGTGCCAGCGGCGATTCGACGGCGGTGTTCAACACCGGCTGGAGCGGTTTGCTGGCCGCATCGTTGATTGGCCTGGCATTGATCGGCGGGATGCTGTTCGCCGCCCGCGACAGCATGGTGCGCAGCGATCTGCGCTTGCTGCGCGGCTTGTCACTGGTGTTATTGGCGGGCCTGGCGCTGATCAACCTGGCGGTGTTGTTTGTCCTGCCCTGGCAAACCGCGAGTGCGGTGTGGGCCGCCAGTGGGGTGTTGATCATCTGGTTGAGCCTGTACTTGCAGCAGCGCCTGAGTTTTGTCTTTGGCCTGGTGTTGCAGGTGATCGGCGGCGCGGCGTTCCTGATCGCCGGCCCGGACTTGCTCGGGCCTCTGGATCACCAAGGCTTGCGGCCGCTGGCCCATGGCGGGTTCTGGACGCCCATGGTGCTGGGGCTGGCGGCGATGGTCGGGGCCTGGCGCTTGCAGGTGGGCAACCATGCCAGTGCGTTTGATGCCTTGAGCCTGCGGCGCTTGTCCGAGTTGCTGTTGGCGTGGGGCGCGGCCTGGTGGGCATTGGCCCTGCTGACCGAGGTGTTGCGTTTTGCGCCGGTGCAGTTGTCTGGCGCGCTGTTGCTGGGCTGCGCAGCGTTGAGTGTGGCGCTGTGGACTTGGCTGGCCTTGCGCCTGAACTGGTCGGCCCTGGGCATCCTGTGCACGCTGTTGATCCCGGCGGCCAGTCTGTTGTTGTGGGCGGCGTCCCATGGGCGTTATCACCCGGCGGCGAATTTCGGCTGGCTGGCGTGGGCGGCGGTGTTCGCCGTGCATTTCGTTTCGTTGCGGCGTCTGGCGCCGATGCTCGTGCAACCGGTGGCGAGCGTGGCTCATGTGCTGGGTTGCTGGCTGTTGATCGGGGTGTTGGCGCTGGAGTTACGCTACGGCCTGCTGGTGCTGTCCGAGCAGTACAATGCCTGGCGTTGGTTGGGCTGGGCGATTCTGCCGAGCCTGTACCTGGTGCTGATGGCCGCGCCACGTGCCTGGCCGTGGCCGGTGTCGGCCTATGCCCGCGAGTACCGGCTGTATGCCGCGCTGCCCTTGGCGGTGCTGATGCTGGGCTGGTTCTGGTTGGCCAACACGGTCAGCTCCGGCAACGCCGAGCCGTTGCCCTACGTGCCGCTACTGAACCCACTGGATATCGGCCTGCTGTTCGCCTTGTTCGGCGTCTATGTGTGGTCGCACAGTGCCCAGGGCCAATTGGCCATCCGCTTCGAGCACGCCGGGCTCGCCAGCGAAGTTGTGGTTGGGGTGTCGCTGTTCGCGTTCTTCACCGCCGTGGTGATGCGCAGCGCCCACCATTGGGGTGGCGTGCCATATGAGCTGGATGCATTGCTCGGGTCGATGCTGGTGCAGGCCAGCCTGTCGCTGGTCTGGACCCTGATCGCCCTCGGCCTGATGATCGGCGGGCACCTGCGCAAACGTCGGGAAGTCTGGCTGGTGGGCGCGGCGCTGATCGCGCTGGTGGTGGCCAAACTGGTGTTTGTCGAGTTGAGCAACCGCGGTGGGCTGGCACGCATCGTGTCGTTCATTGGCGTTGGCGTATTGCTGCTGGTGGTCGGCTACTTTGCGCCGCTGCCGCCCAAACGAATCGAAGCTGCGCCTGAGCCGCATGAAGCGGCCAATGAATCTGAAGGAGTGTCGTCTTGAACATGATGTTGAGCCCGCGCTGGCTGGCTGTGCTTGGATGCTGCATGGTGCTGTCGGCGCAGGCCGCGCAAACCGCGGCGAACTTCGCCACTCACGTGCCGCTGACCCTCAGCGGCGAAGGCCCCTGGTACCGCCTCGATTTGCCCCTGGCCGTGCAACTGCACGCCCATCAGAGCGATCTGGCGGATGTGCGAGTGTTCAATGCCGCCGGTGAAGTGCAGGCCTATTCGCTGACGCGCGAGCAAGCGCCCAGTGGTGAGAGCCTGCAACTGCATGAGGTCAAGTGGTTCCCGTTGTACGACTCGGCCGATGCCGGCTCGGCGGTGCCGAACGTGCGTGTGTTGTCCAATGCCGCCGGCACCCTGGTGCAGGTGCAACCGTCCAGCCAGCTGGAGGCCGGTGAGGAAGTGCGCCGTGGCTGGCTGCTGGACGCCAGTGCAATCAAGGCGCCGTTGCAGCAATTGATCCTCGACTGGTCCAGCGAGCAGGACGGTTTCCAGCGATTCAGTATCGAAGCCAGTGACGATTTACAGAACTGGCAGGCCTGGGGCGAAGGGCAAGTGGCGCGCCTGTCGTTTGCCGACGAACGGGTCGAGCAGCATGAAGTCGCGCTGCCTGGCCAACGGGCGCGTTACCTGCGTCTGCTGTGGCAAACCCCGCAGGCGGCCCCGGTACTGACCTCGGCGCTGTTGCAGAGCCTGACCACCAGCAGCCCGGCGCAGCCCCTGGTGTGGTCCGAGCCGGTGGCCGGCAGCCGTACCCCGGCCGGTGAATACACCTGGCAGTTGCCGATGGGCCTGCGTGTCGAACGCCTCCAGGTGCAATTGACCGAAGCCAACAGCCTGGCGCCGGTGTCGCTGGCCGGGCGTCGCGACGCCAGCCTGCCTTGGCAGACCGTGAGCAGCGGTTTGCTCTACCGCCTGACCCAGAACGGCCAGGACGTGGTGCAGGACCAGTTGCAGCTGCCAGGACAGGTAGTGCAGCAGTTGAAATTGACCGTCGATGATCGCGGTGGCGGTTTGGGTGCCGAAGCGCCCAGCGTGCGTTATGCGGTGCGCGCGACCCAGTTGGTATTCCTCGCCCGGGGTGCCGGGCCTTACCGCCTGGCACTGGGCAGCAGCAGTGAAAAAACCGCGAGCCTGCCGTTGGCTACCCTGATCCCGGACATCAGCCCCAAGCGCCTGGAGAGTCTCGGCCGGGCCCGGATCGAGGAGGGCACGCTGGTGACTCCGCCGGTCGTAGTGCCGCCTCTGGCCCAAGGGACCGACTGGAAGAAGCTGGGCCTGTGGGCTGTACTGTTGCTCAGCGTGCTGTTCCTGGCGGCCATGGCCTTCAGTTTGTTACGCAAGCCGGCGGTCAAACCCTGATCCCAATCTACGTTTTTGCTACTACGCTCAACCCGGCGCATGAACTCTGTCAGGCGAATCTCGTCTGATAAGAGCAATTGCGTAACGACTCGCGTTAAACTGCGCGGGTTTTTAGCCCCCACTTCTCCGGAGCCTTACATGTCCCGCGTTACCCTGAGTCGCTATTTGATCGAGCAGACCCGTAGCAACAACACTCCTGCCGATCTGCGTTTCCTGATCGAAGTAGTGGCGCGAGCTTGCAAGGAAATCAGCCACGCCGTCTCCAAAGGCGCCCTGGGCGGTGTTCTGGGCAGCATGGGCACTGAAAACGTGCAAGGCGAAGTGCAGAAGAAGCTCGACGTGATCTCCAACGAGATCCTGCTCGAAGCCAACGAATGGGGCGGTCACCTGGCCGGCATGGCGTCCGAAGAAATGGACAATGCCTACCAGATCCCGGGCAAGTACCCGAAAGGCGCATACCTGCTGGTATTCGACCCACTGGACGGTTCGTCGAACATCGACATCAACGCCCCGGTCGGCACGATCTTCTCGGTACTGCGTTGCCCGAACGAGTACCTGACCCAGAACGAACCCCTGAATGAAAAAGCCTTCCTGCAGCCAGGCACCCAGCAGGTAGCTGCCGGTTATGCCATCTATGGTCCACAGACCATGCTGGTGCTGACCCTGGGCGACGGCGTCAAGGGCTTCACCCTGGACCGTGAAATGGGCAGCTTCGTGCTGACCCACGAAGACATCACCATTCCTGCGGCCACCCAGGAATTCGCCATCAACATGTCCAACCAGCGTCACTGGGAAGCTCCGGTACAACGCTACGTGGAAGAGTTGCTGGCTGGCGAAGAAGGCCCGCTGAAAAAGAACTACAACATGCGTTGGGTTGCCGCGATGGTCGCGGACGTGCACCGCATCCTGACCCGTGGCGGTCTGTTCATGTACCCGCGCGACAGCCGCGAGCCGTCCAAGCCGGGCAAGCTGCGCCTGATGTACGAAGCCAACCCGATGTCGTTCCTGGTGGAACAGGCTGGCGGTGCGTCCACCGACGGTCACCAGCGCATCCTCGACATCCAGCCCGATGGCCTGCACCAGCGCGTAGCGGTGTTCCTCGGCTCGAAAGAAGAAGTCGAACGCGCCACGGCTTACCACAAGGAATAAACCATGACCGCGCCCTGGTTGCCGTTGCTCCAATGGTGGTTCGGTACAGCCGACAACCCCAACGAAGTGGCGGCGCAACAGGGCGGTCTGTGGTTCGGCAAGCGTGACAGCCAGGACCGTGAGGCGCGTGAGCGTTTTGCGGACCTGGTGGACCAGGCACTGGCCGGCGGATTGACCGAGTGGACGCAACGTCCCGAAGGTTGGCTGGCCCTGGTGTTGTTGCTCGACCAATTGCCGCGCATGATCTATCGCGATACCCCCGCTGCATTTTCCGGTGACCTGCGTGCCCAGCAGCTTGTGGCGCAAGGCATAGCCGCGGATTTCGATCGGCAGTTGCCAGCGATCCAGCGCGTCTTTATCTACCTGGTGTTCGAGCACTGCGAGCATCTGGCGGTGCAGAACGAGGCGATTTCGCGTTTTGCCGACTTGCTGGCCGAGCAGCCCCAGGCACAGCGCGAGGTGTTTGCCGATAACCTCGATTACGCCGAACGGCATCAAAAGATCATCGCGCGGTTTGGCCGCTTTCCCCATCGCAATGCGATCCTGGGGCGTGAGAGTACGCCCGAAGAGCTCGCGTTTTTGCGTGAGCCGGGGTCGCGGTTCTAGCTTTTTGTTGTTGCTGATGCCGCCATCGCGGGCAAGCCGCAAGCGGGCGCCCGCTCCCACAGGGATCTCTGTCGTACACACTATTTGTGTCCACCGAAGATCATTGTGGGAGCGGGCTTGCCCGCGATGAGGTCGGTGACAGCTCTTCGATCATCTTTTGCACTGACTGCACCACGACGGCAAAGATGAGACGGGTTTGGCAAAAAACGACGAAATGTCGTACACCGCAAAAAGGTGTCCGATTCGAGCCTTGAGCGTCGATCTGACCGTTCAAGAAATACCCGCCTGCGGTGGGAACCAGATGGGCGATTTCTCTTCTAAGCTTTTGGTTGGCAGCCATGCCAGCGTCTCTTTCCAGGAGTTTCACCATGTCGCTGCGATCTATCGCCTTGCTGTCGTTTTGCGTGCTGTTGGCCGCATGCAGCAAGGTCAACCAGGAAAACTACTCGAAACTTTCGGCGGGCATGCCCAAGGCCGAGGTCGAAACCCTGCTGGGCAAACCGGCCGATTGTTCCGGCGCATTGGGGATGTCCAGCTGCACCTGGGGCGACAAGAACAGCTTTATCAGCGTGCAGTTTGCCGGTGACAAAGTGTTGATGTTTTCCGGGCAAGGCCTGAAGTAAACCGGGGCCAAGCGCCCACGGGAGAAAAATAATGATGCGGTTTGTATTAGTTCTTTTAGCCGGTCTGTTCTTGGCCGGCTGTGCCACCTCTGGCGATGATTCGCTGGCACCGAAAACGGCCAATAACGTCAACCTCAAGCGTTACCAGGGCAAATGGTACGAGTTGGCGCGCATGCCCATGTACTTCCAGCGCAACTGCGCCCAGTCCGAGGCCCATTACGCCCTCAAGCCTGACGGTGACATGGACGTGCTCAACCGCTGCCTGACGCCAGAATGGACCTGGGAAGAAGCCCGGGGCACGGCGACGCCGCAGGTGCCGGGCAAGACCGACAAGCTGTGGGTGAATTTCGATAACTGGTTTACCCGCCTGTTGCCGGGAGTGGTCAAGGGCGATTACTGGGTGCTGTACGTCAGCGATGACTATCAGACCGCGATCGTCGGCAACCCCAACCGCCGCTACCTCTGGCTGCTGTCACGCAAGCCGGAGGTCAACGCCGAGACCCGTGAAGAACTGCTGAGCAGGGCGCGTCAGCAGGGCTACGACACCACTCGCCTGATCTGGCGTGTGTCGGATACGCGGATGGCCAAGACCTCGAAGTAACCGTAGAAACGAGGCTTGCCCGCGATGGCGAATGTGTCGCCGCCATCGTGGGCAGGCCTTGCTCCTGCAAGAGCGGGTATCAGCCCAGCAGGTCGCGCAACACCTGGGTAAACGCCCGGTTGCTCTCTTCTTCGCCAGCATGATGGCCGTGACGCACCACCCACTTGCCGTTGACCAGCACGTCGCGGACCTGACGGTCGCCGCCAGCAAACAGCCAGCGGTTGAGAATGGCGTCGCCACTGGCGGTCGCCAGGTAAGGATCATTGCCATCGAGCACCAGCCAATCGGCGCGCTTACCAACCTCAAGGGCGCCAATCGGTTGGCCCAGCGCCTGCGCGCCGCCATCGAGCGCGGCGTCGTACAGGGTGCGACCGACCATCGGTTGCTCGGCGCCATACAGGCGGTTACGGCGTTGATCGCGCAGGCGCTGGCCGTATTCCAGCCAGCGTAATTCCTCGACCACACTCAACGACACATGGCTGTCGGAACCGATACCCATGCGCCCGCCCTGGGCGAGGAAGTCCACGGCCGGGAAAATTCCGTCGCCCAGGTTGGCTTCGGTGGTCAGGCACAGGCCGGCGATGGCGCGGCTTCTGGCCATCAAACTGACTTCTTCCGGATTGGCATGGGTCGCGTGCACCAGGCACCAGCGCTGATCGACCTCGGTGTTTTCATACAGCCATTGCAGCGGCCGGCGACCGCTCCAGGCCAGGCAGTCGTCGACTTCCTTCTGCTGTTCGGCGATATGGATATGTACCGGGCACTGCTGGTCGCTGGCGGCCAGCACGTCGCTGATCTGCTGTGGTGTCACCGCACGCAACGAGTGGAAACACAAACCCAGGCGCTGTGCCGGCTGTTGCGCCACGACCGGCTGCAAGCGAGCCTGCAGGTCGAGGTAGTTTTGCGTGCTGTTGATAAAGCGGCGCTGGCCGTCGTTCGGCGCCTGGCCACCAAAGCCGGAATGGCTGTACAGCACCGGCAGCAGGGTCAGGCCGATACCGGCGGCGCTGGCGGCCTGGCTGATCTGCAGCGACAGCTCGGCCGGGTCGGCATACGCCTGGCCATTGTGATCGTGGTGCACATAGTGGAATTCGGCGACCGAGGTGTAGCCGCACTTGAGCATTTCGATGTACAGCTGGCGGGCAATCACACCCAACTGATCAGGGCTGATTTTTCCGACGAGGCGATACATCAGGTCGCGCCAGGTCCAGAAACTGTCGTTCGGATTGCCCGCTACTTCTGCCAGCCCGGCCATCGCCCGCTGGAACGCATGGGAGTGCAGGTTGGGCATGCCCGGCAGCAGCGGGCCACTCAGTTGCTCCGCGCCTTGTGCGCTTGCATCGGCCTGGATGTGGGTCAGCAGGCCATCGGCGCCGACCTCAAGACGTACATTGTTGGCCCATCCGTTAGGCAGTAGCGCGCGCTCGGCAAAGAAGGCGGACATGGTTCAGCACCCCATCGTGTGTTATTTGTATATACATATACAGACGTTTGCCTGCTCGGTAAACTCCGGCAAGCTAGTGACTTTCATCCATCAACAAGGATTTCCTGTGCCGACTCCGCCCGCAGTATCGACGCTGAGTGCCAACCTGGGCGACAGTCCGGCGCCCTTGTACGCACGCGTCAAACAGATGATCACCCAGCAGATCGACAGTGGAAACTGGCCGCCGCACTACCGTGTGCCGTCGGAAAGCGAGCTGGTCAGCCAGTTGGGTTTCAGCCGCATGACCATCAACCGCGCCCTGCGCGAGATGACGGCCGACGGCTTGTTGGTGCGCATGCAGGGCGTCGGCACCTTTGTCGCCGAACCCAAGAGCCAGTCCGCTCTGTTTGAAGTGCACAACATTGCCGATGAGATCGCCTCCCGTGGCCACCGCCACACCTGCAAGGTGATCACCCTGGAAGAAGAGGCTGCCGGTTCCGAGCGTGCGCTGGCGCTGGACATGCGCGAAGGGCAGAAGGTCTTCCACTCGCTGATCGTGCATTTCGAGAACGATATTCCGGTGCAGATCGAAGATCGCTTCGTCAACGCCCTGGTGGCGCCGGACTACCTCAAGCAAGACTTCACCCAACAAACGCCATACGCCTACCTGAACCAGGTCGCGCCCCTGACCGAGGGCGAGCACGTGGTCGAGGCGATCCTGGCCGAGTCCAGCGAGTGCAAGTTGCTGCAAATCGAAAAGGGCGAGCCCTGCCTGCTGATTCGTCGGCGCACCTGGTCGGGCCGCCAGCCGGTGACTGCCGCTCGCCTGATCCACCCCGGTTCCCGTCATCGCCTGGAAGGGCGGTTTCATAAATAAGACACGAGGCACCCATGAGTCAGTTGAAGGTCTTGCGCGCGGCCGACTATCCGCGCATGCCGTGGAAGAATGGCGGCGGTAGCACTGAAGAAATCACCCGCGATGCGGGCACCGGCCTGGACGGTTTCGGCTGGCGCCTGTCGATTGCCGATATCGGCGAGTCGGGCGGCTTCTCTACCTTCGCCGGTTATCAGCGGGTGATTACCGTGCTGCAAGGCGCGGGCATGCGCTTGACGGTCGACGGCGAGGACACGCGCCCACTGTTACCGCTGGATCCCTTTGCCTTCAGCGGCGAGAGCCAGGTGTCGTGCACCCTGCTGGGTGGCGCGATCCGCGACTTCAACCTGATCTATGCGCCGCAGCGTTATAGCGCGCGGCTGCAGTGGTTGGAGGGTGAGCAGCGTTTCTTTACTTCAGCGGGCAGCGTGTTGGTGTTCAGTGTCACCGAGCAACTTGAAGTCAGGCTGAGTGAAGGTCCCCAGCAACTGGGTCGCCATGATTGCCTGCAACTGGACGCTAACCGCGGCTTGCTGGAAATTTCCGTCAATGGCCCCTGCTGCGTGATCGAGTTGACGCAGCACCGGTAATGCCGGTTATTCCCGTTCGAGGGTGAAGCCTCGAACGGTGTCTTCCAGCTCACTCGACATCCGTTTGAGCGCATGAGTGGTTGTCACGACGTCCTGTTGTGCCGAGACATTTTCCTCAACACGCTGGGCGACGGTTTCCACATTGCGCGCGACGTCCTCACTGGCTACACGTTGCTCCTGCAAGGCGTGGGAAATCTGCCTGACCGCGTCGAGTGACTGATCCAGCGCGCCTTTTACATCATTCATCGATGCGCCAGCACTGTCGATCAGTTGCTGGCCCTGAAGCACCCGCTCACGACCGGCGCTCATGCTGTTGTTCGCTTTGCGCATGCCGCTCTGGATCGTACTCACCAGCTTCACGATCTCGGCGGTGGAGCGGGTCGTGCGGATCGCCAGCTCGCGTACTTCTTCGGCAACTACGGCAAACCCGCGGCCTTGGTCCCCGGCCCGGGCGGCCTCGATGGCGGCATTGAGTGCGAGCAGGTTGGTTTGTTCGGCGATGCTGTGGATCACGTCGACGATTTTCCCGATGGAATTGGAATGCAGGGTCAGTTGATCGAGATCGCTCGATGTCTGGGTCACCAACTGCGCGATTTGCTGCATTTCGATGATGGATCGGTCCATGGTGGCAATGCCCTGGACGGTGATCTGTTCGGCTTTTTGCGTGGTGTCGCGCGCTTGTACGGCACTCTCGGCGATGTGGGTGATGTTGGCCGACATCTGTTCAGCGGCCGCGGCAATCGAAGACGCTGCACTGGTTTGCTCGGCGGCCTGTTTCAGGCCTTGCTCGGACGAGGTGCCGAGGCTTTTCGTCGAGGCCTCGATGTGCCGCGAGGCCTCGCGAATTTTGCCGATCATGGTGCGCAGGCTGCGCCGCATCGCCTCGACGGACTGCATGACCCCCGTAGTGGTTGCGGTGATGGTTAGCGGATCGAAGAGCTGGCCCTGAGCGATGTGCGTGCTGATGGCGGCCAGTTCGTGAGGCTCGGCACCGAGGTAGCGCAGCAGTCTGGCGCAGAATATCGCGGCGTAGAGGCTGGCGAACAGCAGCGTCAGCGCCAGGACTATAGCCTCCAGCTTCATATAGAAATCGTAGCGGGCGTGACTGAACTCGTACTGTTTTCGGGCCTCTTGCAGTTGAACGTCAGTCAGTTGCGAAAACAGTGAGGTCAACGGGTCGATCAAGGGGTAGAGCTGTCGGGCGGCGAAGCGCTCCAGGTTCGGGTTTGAGATTGAGAGGTCCCTGCTGTTCAGTAGCGCCTGCAAATGCCGCAGCGGAGCTTCGGTTGCCTGCATCAGCGGGGTGATTTCGTCGATCAGTTGCACTTCGTCGGCAATCAAGTGCGTCGACTGGTAGTTGAGCCAGCGTTGTTCGATCTCAGGCAGCGCCAGGCTGATCTGCTCCGCCGCTTGTGCTGCGGTGTAGATGCCGTCCCGGGCCTTGTGTATGGCGTCGACGATCTGCACGGAATACAGCGCGGAAATTTTCTTCAAGTCTTGCAGCGGGATGACCCGGTCGAGGTAAACCGTCTCCAGTCCCTGGACTGTGGAGCGCATCCCGTACAGCCCGAGTGCGCCGATGCACATCAAGCTGGTCAGCAGGGTGCCGGCAAGCAATAGGAGATGGGTTCTGACTTTCCACTGTTTCATTGCGGGTTCCTCGCAGGAGTGACTTCAGGGGGTGGTCATGAAGTCGGCGGGGATCAGTAGCGGTAGAGTCGGACGCATCTAATGAGGTTGTAGGGTGTTTCTGGAATGCGCTGAATTGGGCACTACGTGTTACCGAACGCCCCACCGTGGCGAAAAACCATGTTGCAGTAACATCGGGCATGCCCTCGAAAAACTCCCCACGAAAAAAATCATCCGCGCCAGAGCCCTTGTTCCTGGCGCTCTCCAGCCATTTCAGGGTTTTTCTTGAATGCTTGTCCAGCAAGTTGGCCGCTCGATTGCATATGCTTGTATGTACAAGTAAAGACGTATGCGTATGAGTCACGAAGACTCGACCATCGTCCACAGATTCGCTGGTGTGCATCGTTGTTCGCCGGCTTGCTCGCCCGCCGCCTGGGTTGGTTTGGATTGATTGCTGAGGAGTTCTGTTCGTGACCGAGAATAAGCCTACGAAATACCGTGACGTTGAAATCCGCGCTGCCCGCGGTAACAAACTGACCGCCAAGAGCTGGCTGACCGAAGCGCCGCTGCGCATGTTGATGAACAACCTCGACCCGGAAGTTGCCGAGAACCCTAAAGAACTGGTGGTTTACGGCGGTATCGGTCGCGCAGCGCGTAACTGGGAATGCTACGACAAGATCGTCGAAAGCCTGACCAACCTGAATGACGACGAGACCCTGCTGGTGCAATCCGGCAAGCCGGTCGGCGTATTCAAGACCCACGCCAACGCCCCGCGCGTACTGATCGCCAACTCCAACCTGGTGCCACACTGGGCCAGCTGGGAACACTTCAACGAACTGGATGCCAAGGGCCTGGCCATGTACGGCCAGATGACCGCTGGCAGCTGGATCTACATCGGCAGCCAGGGCATCGTCCAAGGCACCTACGAAACCTTCGTCGAAGCCGGTCGCCAACACTACAACGCTGACCTCAAAGGCCGTTGGGTGCTGACCGCAGGCCTGGGCGGCATGGGTGGCGCCCAGCCTCTGGCTGCAACCCTGGCTGGCGCTTGCTCGCTGAACATCGAATGCCAGCAAGTGAGCATCGACTTCCGCCTGAACAGCCGTTATGTCGATGAGCAAGCCACCGACCTCGACGACGCGCTGGCACGCATCGAAAAATACACCAAGGAAGGCAAGGCGATTTCCATCGCGCTGCTGGGCAACGCGGCAGAGATCCTGCCGGAACTGGTCAAGCGTGGCGTACGCCCGGACATGGTCACCGACCAGACCAGCGCCCACGACCCACTGAACGGCTACCTGCCGGCCGGCTGGACCTGGGAAGAGTACCGCGCCCGTGCCAAGACCGAGCCGGCTGCCGTGGTCAAAGCCGCCAAGCAATCGATGGCGGTGCACGTCAAGGCGATGCTCGACTTCCAGAAAATGGGGATTCCGACCTTCGACTACGGCAACAACATCCGTCAGATGGCGCAAGAAGAAGGCGTGGAAAACGCCTTCGACTTCCCAGGCTTCGTACCGGCCTACATCCGTCCGCTGTTCTGCCGTGGCATCGGCCCGTTCCGTTGGGCTGCACTGTCGGGCAACGCTGAAGACATCTACAAGACCGACGCCAAGGTCAAGGAACTGATCCCGGACGACGCGCACCTGCACAACTGGCTGGACATGGCGCGCGAGCGCATCAGCTTCCAGGGTCTGCCGGCACGTATCTGCTGGGTTGGCCTGGGCCTGCGCGCCAAGCTGGGCCTGGCGTTCAACGAAATGGTGCGCAGCGGCGAGCTGTCAGCACCGATCGTGATCGGCCGCGACCACCTGGACTCCGGTTCGGTATCGAGCCCGAACCGCGAAACCGAATCGATGCAGGACGGTTCCGATGCCGTGTCCGACTGGCCACTGCTCAACGCCCTGCTCAACACCGCGAGCGGCGCGACCTGGGTTTCCCTGCACCACGGCGGCGGCGTCGGCATGGGCTTCTCCCAGCACTCGGGCATGGTGATCGTCTGCGACGGTACCGACGAAGCGGCTGAGCGTATCGCTCGTGTCCTGCACAACGACCCGGCCACTGGCGTAATGCGCCACGCCGACGCCGGTTACCAGATCGCGATCGACTGCGCCAAAGAACAGGGCCTGAACCTGCCGATGATCACCGGCCAGTAACGCACTACCCGCAGGAGCCGGCGGGCAGCCAGCTCCTGCATCAGTGATGTCGGCAGAGATTGCTTGTGCAGGCTGAAAACCGTGGATTAATGACCATGCTGTTGAAAGACCCGGCCTCGCTGCAAGAGACATTTGCCGATTTGTACTGACTTCTAACCAAGACCAGCGTGCCAAGGCGCCACCCCTCAAAAGCGGGAAGCGACGGACAACGGATACTTCCGGAGCGTCTGGTTAATAAACTCTCAAAAGGAGAATGAATGTGACTGCGCTGAACCTAATCCCAGGCCAACTGAGCCTTGCCCAACTGCGTGCCGTGTATCAGCAGCCGGTGCGTGTGACCCTGGACGACAGTGCTTCGGCACAGATCGACGCCAGCGTGGCCTGCGTGGAACAGATCCTCGCGGAAAACCGCACCGCCTACGGCATCAACACCGGTTTCGGCCTGCTGGCCTCGACCCGCATTGCCAGCGAAGACCTGGAAAACCTGCAGCGCTCCCTGGTGCTGTCCCACGCCGCCGGTGTTGGCGAGCCGATCAGCGATGCGCTGGTGCGCCTGATCATGGTGCTCAAAGTCAACAGCCTGAGCCGTGGTTTCTCCGGCATTCGCCGGGTGGTGATCGACGCCCTGATCACCCTGATCAATGCCGAGGTGTACCCGCACATCCCGCTCAAAGGCTCGGTCGGTGCATCCGGTGACCTCGCGCCCCTGGCCCACATGTCGCTGGTCCTGCTGGGCGAAGGCAAGGCCCGTTACAAGGGTGAATGGCTGGAAGCGACCGAGGCGCTGAAAGTCGCCGGCCTGGCGCCGCTGACCCTGGCTGCCAAAGAAGGCCTGGCGCTGCTGAACGGCACCCAGGTATCGACGGCCTACGCCTTGCGTGGTCTGTTTGAAGGTGAAGACCTGTTCGCCGGTGCCCTGGCACTGGGCGGCCTGACCGTGGAAGCCGTGCTGGGTTCGCGCTCGCCGTTTGACGCACGCATCCACGCTGCCCGTGGCCAGAAGGGCCAGATCGACGCGGCCGCAGCCTACCGCGACCTGCTGGGCGAGCGCAGTGAAGTGTCTGATTCGCACCAGAACTGCGACAAGGTCCAGGACCCGTACTCCCTGCGTTGCCAGCCGCAAGTCATGGGCGCCTGCCTGACCCAGTTCCGCCAGGCCGCTGAAGTGCTGGCCGTCGAAGCCAACGCCGTGTCCGACAACCCGCTGGTTTTCGCCAGCGAAGGCGATGTGATCTCCGGCGGCAACTTCCACGCCGAGCCAGTGGCGATGGCCGCTGACAACATGGCCCTGGCCATCGCGGAAATCGGCTCCCTGAGCGAGCGCCGCATTTCGTTGATGATGGACAAGCACATGTCGCAACTGCCGCCGTTCCTGGTGGCCAACGGTGGCGTCAACTCCGGCTTCATGATCGCCCAGGTGACTGCGGCGGCCCTGGCCAGCGAAAACAAGGCCCTGGCGCACCCGCATTCGGTAGATAGCCTGCCGACTTCGGCCAACCAGGAAGACCACGTGTCCATGGCCCCGGCGGCAGGTAAGCGCCTGTGGGAAATGGCTGAAAACACCCGTGGCGTTCTCGCAGTCGAGTGGCTGGCTGCCTGCCAGGGCCTGGACCTGCGCGACGGCCTGAAAACCTCGTCGAAACTGGAAAAAGCCCGCAGCACCTTGCGCGCCAAAGTGCCGTTCTACGAGAAGGACCGCTTCTTCGCGCCGGACATCAACGCCGCCAGCGAGCTGCTGGCTTCGCGTTGCTTGAATGAACTGGTGACGGCGAAGTTGCTGCCGAGCCTGTAAGCGCCCCATCGCGGGCAAGCCGGCTCCCACAAGGATTGCGCTGAACCTGTGGGAGCAGGTTTGCCTGCGAATCGATTTGCTTCGACAAAAATAATAGGGACGAGCAATGCAACAGCCAGACAAAGGCTTGAAACGCGGGCTATCCGCCCGACATATTCGCTTCATGGCACTGGGGTCGGCGATCGGCACCGGGCTTTTCTACGGTTCCGCCTCGGCCATCCAGATGGCCGGGCCGGCCGTGCTGCTGGCCTACCTGATTGGTGGCGCAGCGGTGTTCATGGTCATGCGCGCCCTGGGCGAGATGGCCGTGCATAACCCGGTCTCGGGTTCCTTTGGCCATTACGCCAGCACCTACCTGGGGCCCATGTCCGGCTTCATCCTGGGCTGGACCTACGCCTTCGAGATGATCATCGTCTGCCTGGCCGACGTCACGGCCTTCGGCATCTACATGGGCTTCTGGTTCCCGGAAGTCGCGCGCTGGATCTGGGTGCTGGGCATCGTGCTGCTGATCGGCGGGCTGAACCTGTGCAACGTCAAGGTCTTCGGTGAGATGGAGTTCTGGCTGTCGCTGCTGAAAGTCGCCGCCATCGTCGCGATGATTCTCGGCGGTTTTGGCATCATGCTCTTCGGCATCGGCACGGCCAGCACTGAAACGGCTCCCGGCCTGAGCAATCTGTGGGCCCACGGTGGTTTCATGCCTAATGGCATCGGCGGTGTGATTGCCTCCCTGGCGGTGGTGATGTTCGCATTCGGCGGCATCGAGATCATCGGTATCACTGCCGGTGAAGCCAAGGACCCACAACGGGTGATTCCACGGGCGATCAATGCGGTGCCTCTGCGGATCCTGCTGTTCTACGTGCTGACCCTGTTTGTGTTGATGGCGATCTACCCATGGCCACAGATTGGCAGCCAGGGCAGCCCGTTCGTGCAGATCTTCGACAGCCTGGGCATCGGCGCGGCGGCAACTGTGCTTAACATCGTGGTGATCTCGGCGGCAGTATCGGCGATCAACAGCGATATCTTCGGTGCCGGACGCATGATGTACGGCCTGGCGCAGCAGGGCCACGCACCCAAGGGGTTTGCCCAGCTGTCGAAACAGGGCGTGCCGTGGATGACCGTGGTGGTCATGGGCGCAGCGTTGCTGGGCGGCGTGGTGTTGAACTACCTGATCCCCAAGGATGTGTTCCTGGTGATCGCCTCGATCGCGACTTTCGCCACCGTCTGGGTGTGGTTGATGATCCTGGTGACCCAAGTGGCCATGCGTCGTTCGATGACCCGCGAGCAAGTCGCCGAGCTGAAATTCCCGGTACCGTTCTGGCCTTATGCGCCGGCGGCCGCGATAGTGTTCATGCTGTTTGTATTTGGTGTGCTGGGTTACTTCCCGAGCACCCAGGCAGCGCTGGTAGTCGGTGCGGTGTGGATCGTCTTGCTGGTGATTGCTTATAAATTGTGGGTCAAGCCGGCTGCCCCAACGGCGGTCGAGGTGAGTCGCGACCCTTCCATGTCCCATCGATAACCTAACGGAGGCCTGGGATGAAAACTCTCTGGCAACACTGCCACGTTGCAAGCATGGCCCAAGGCACTTACTCGATCATCGAGGATGCCGCCATCGTGACGTCAGGTGCGCACATTGAGTGGATCGGCCCACGTAGCGAGCTGCCGTCGGATTATTACCCCGAGGTCCATGACCTCGCGGGGGCCTGGGTGACCCCGGGCCTGATCGACTGCCACACGCACACGGTGTTTGGCGGCAACCGCAGTGGCGAATTCGAGCAGCGCCTGCAAGGGGTCAGCTATGCCGAGATCGCTGCCGCCGGCGGGGGCATCGCCAGCACCGTGCGCGCGACCCGTGCCGCAACGGAGGACCAACTGTTCGCCAGTGCCGCCAAGCGCCTGAAAAGCCTGCTGCGCGACGGCGTCACCAGCATCGAGATCAAGTCTGGCTACGGTCTGGACCTGGTCAGCGAGCGCAAGATGCTGCGTGTCGCCCGGCGCCTCGGTGAGGCGTTTGCGGTCAGCGTGCGCACTACCTGCCTGGCGGCCCACGCCTTGCCACCGGAGTACGCCGATCGCAGCGACGACTACATCGAGCATATCTGCAACGAGATGCTCCCGGCCCTGGCGGCTGAAGGGCTGGTGGATGCGGTGGATGCGTTCTGCGAATACCTGGCGTTCTCGCCGGCACAGGTGGAGCGGGTGTTCATCGCCGCGCAGAAGCTGGGTCTGCCAGTGAAGCTGCACGCCGAGCAGTTGTCGTCGTTGCATGGCTCCAGCCTGGCGGCGCGTTATCAGGCGTTGTCGGCCGATCACCTGGAGTTCATGACCGAAGACGACGCCATCGCCATGGCCGCGGCCGGTACGGTAGCCGTACTGCTGCCTGGGGCGTTCTACTTCCTGCGCGAAACCCAGTTGCCGCCGATGGATGCCCTGCGCAAGCACGAAGTGAAAATCGCCATCGCCAGCGACCTCAACCCCGGCACGTCGCCGGCCCTGTCGGTGCGCCTGATGCTGAACATGGCCTGCACCTGCTTTCGTATGACACCGGAGGAAGCCTTGGCTGGCGCGACAATCCACGCCGCCACTGCGCTGGGCATGGCCGACACCCACGGTTCGCTGGAAGTGGGTAAGGTTGCCGACTTCGTCGCCTGGCAGATCGATCGTCCGGCCGACCTGTCGTACTGGTTGGGTGGTGACCTGGAAAAACGCGTCGTGCGTCACGGCGTTGAAGTCGAGATTTAGGAGAGCAGCTGTGGATAAGGTTCTGAACTTCCAACAAGGCCGGGTGCCGCTGCTGATCAGCATGCCGCACGCCGGTGTGCGCCTGACGCCAGCCGTCGAGGCCGGGTTGATCCCCGCCGCGCAAAGCCTGCCGGACACTGACTGGCACATTCCGACACTCTACGAGTTCGCCCAGGAACTGGGCGCCAGCACCCTGGCGGCGGAGTATTCGCGGTTCGTCATCGATCTCAATCGTCCGTCTGACGACAAGCCGCTGTACGTCGGCGCGACCACCGGCCTGTACCCGGCGACCCTGTTCGACGGCGTGCCGTTGTTCCGCGAAGGGCTGGAGCCGTCTACCGAGGAGCGCGCACGTTATCTGGAGCAGGTCTGGACCCCGTACCACCGCACGCTGCAGCAGGAGTTGGCGCGGCTCAAGGCCGAGTTCGGCTATGCCATGCTGTTCGACGCGCACTCGATTCGCTCGGTGATCCCGCACCTGTTCGAAGGCAAGCTGCCGGACTTCAACCTCGGCACCTTCAACGGTGCCAGTTGCGATCCGACGCTGGCCACCGAGCTGGAAGCGATCTGTGCTGGCCACAGCGATTACAGTCACGTGTTGAACGGGCGCTTCAAGGGCGGCCACATCACCCGTCATTACGGCAACCCGGACGAAAACATTCATGCGGTGCAACTGGAGCTGGGGCAGTGCACCTATATGGAAGAGTTCGAGCCATTCCGCTACCGCCCCGACCTGGCCGCTCCGACCCAGGTGGTGCTCAAGCAACTGTTGCAAGGGATGTTGGCCTGGGGGCGGCAGCGCTATAGCGCATAACCCGACTCACTCCCACAGTGAATTTGGGTGCTGGCTGATTTTGCCCCCCCAATAAAAAATTCCTGTGGGAGCCGGCCGGGCCGTGCTCCGCTTGCCCGCGACAGCGCCCACACAAGCGTCGCAAAAACCGTATTTTCTTCAGGGACATGCTCATTGCGCTATTCGGGTTTATGATGCCCAACGGCAGAATAATAGAAGTCCCCCCAGGGATGACCTCGACCCCTTACGGAGCGCGCAATGCAGACTTTGTACCCGCAGATCAAACCTTACGCCCGGCATGATCTGGCCGTCGATGAAACCCATACCCTGTACGTCGACGAAAGCGGATCACCGGAAGGTTTGCCGGTGGTGTTCATTCACGGTGGCCCCGGGGCGGGCTGCGATGCCATGAGCCGACGTTATTTCGATCCGAACCTGTACCGCATTGTCACCTTTGACCAGCGCGGTTGTGGCCGCTCCACACCCCACGCCAGCCTGGAAAACAACACCACCTGGGACCTGGTTGCCGACCTGGAGCGGATTCGCCAGCACCTGGGCATCGACAAGTGGGTGCTGTTCGGTGGCTCCTGGGGTTCGACCCTGGCCCTGGCCTACGCACAAACCCACCCAGAGCGCGTGCACGGCCTGATTGTGCGCGGGATTTTTCTCTGCCGCCCGCAGGAAATCGAATGGTTCTACCAGGCGGGCGCCAGCCGTCTGTTCCCGGATTACTGGCAGGACTACATCGCGCCGATTCCCCAGGACGAACGCGACGATCTGCTCAACGCCTTCCACAAGCGCCTGACCGGCAACGACCAGATTGCCCAGATGCATGCGGCCAAGGCCTGGTCGCTCTGGGAAGGCCGCACCGCGACCCTGCGCCCGAATCCGTTGGTGGTCGATCGCTTCTCGGAGCCGCAACGCGCGCTGTCGATTGCCCGGATCGAATGCCACTACTTCACCAACAACGCCTTCCTGGAACCCAACCAGCTGATTCGCGACATGGGCAAGATCGCCCACCTGCCTGGCGTCATCGTGCATGGCCGCTACGACGTGATCTGCCCGTTGGACAATGCCTGGGAGTTGCACCAGAA
This sequence comes from Pseudomonas sp. NPDC087626, assembly GCF_044743405.1. Taxonomy (NCBI): domain Bacteria; kingdom Pseudomonadati; phylum Pseudomonadota; class Gammaproteobacteria; order Pseudomonadales; family Pseudomonadaceae; genus Pseudomonas; species Pseudomonas sp. NPDC087626. The sequence goes on along the minus strand of NZ_JBIUWJ010000017.1, from coordinate 101,915 downwards.
CTGGCCCAACAGTGAACTGCAGGTGATCCGCGACGCCGGGCACGCAGCCTCCGAGCCGGGTATCACCGATGCCCTGGTGCGGGCTGCCAACCAGATGGCGCGGCGCCTGCTCGACCTGCCGCCTGAAGAAGCATGAAGGGCCTGTTGCAGCGCGTGCGTGGCGCGCGCGTCGAGGTAGCGGGGGAGGTTGTCGGCTCGATCGACCAGGGCTTGCTGGTCCTGGTGGCCGTTGAACCCGACGATACCCGGGCCAGCGCCGACAAACTTGTGCAGAAGCTGCTTAACTATCGGGTATTCAGCGACGCCGAGGGCAAGATGAACCTGTCCTTGGCCGATGTCGGCGGGGGGTTGCTGTTGGTCTCGCAGTTCACCCTGGCCGCCGACACCAAAAATGGCCTGCGCCCGAGCTTTTCGACCGCTGCCCCTCCGGCACTGGGCGAAGAGCTTTTTGACTATTTACTAGGCAAAGCACAGCAGTTGCATGGCAATGTGGCATCAGGCAGATTTGGCGCGGATATGCAGGTGCATCTGGTCAATGATGGCCCGGTGACCTTCCTGTTGCAGACCTGAAAGCGTTTGAAACATCTTTTCAGGGCTGTTTCGGGGTGAAACAGGGGTTTTTCGCAATAAATACTTTGTTACCCCTGATGCGTTGTAACGCGGGCTACTAGATAATCCCGCGCTACGGGGATCAGCGTTCGTTGGCCCATTTTTGACTTAGGTAGAGACTTGTTCACGACCGTTTGGGGAATCATTTTGCCCCATCGGAGTCGGAACAATGCTCGCCAACCTGGCATATAGATAGCTGGCCGTTGGTTTTTTGATCTGTTTTCGGCGAGGGTTGCTCGTGATTGTTAGTCCCTGTACTGCACCAAAATTGTCTGCCAAACGGTTACGAAACGCACTGGCGACAGGCTCTGCCCTGTTTTGCCTGCTCAGCGCCGGCCAGCTTTGGGCATTCAATCTGAACGATGTGTCGGCCAAGGCAAAAGAGCTGGCTGGGCAGAAATACGAGGCTCCGCGCAGCAATCTGCCGAACGAATTTCGCGAAATGAAATTCGCCGACTATCAAAAAATTCGTTTCCTGACCGAAAAAGCTGAATGGGCCGATAAAAAGACCCCGTTCAAGCTGTCGTTCTATCACCAGGGCATGCATTTCGATACGCCGGTGAAAATCAACGAAATCACGGCCAATACCGTCGAAGAGATCAAGTACGACCCAAGTCGTTTCGATTTCGGCGACGTCAAGTTTGATCCCAAGGCCACCGAACAACTGGGTTATGCCGGTTTCCGTGTGCTTTACCCGATCAACAAGGCCGACAAGCAAGACGAAATCATGACCATGCTCGGCGCGAGCTATTTCCGCGTCGTCGGCAAGGGCCATACCTATGGGCTGTCGGCCCGTGGCCTGGCGATTGATACCGCGCTGCCGTCGGGTGAAGAATTCCCGCGTTTCACCGAGTTCTGGATCGAGCAGCCGAAGCCGGGCGACAAGCACCTGGTGATTTTCGCCCTGCTGGATTCGCCACGTGCCACCGGCGCCTACCGCCTGACCCTGCGTCCTGGCAGCGACACCATTGTCGACGTCAAGGCGCAGATGTTCCTGCGTGACAAGGTCAGCAAGCTGGGCATCGCCCCGCTGACCAGCATGTTCCTGTTCGGCGCCAGCCAGCCATCGAAGGTCCTCAACTACCGTCGCGAGCTGCACGACTCCAGCGGCCTGGCGATCCATGCCGGCAACGGCGAGTGGATCTGGCGTCCGCTGAACAACCCGAAACACCTGGCCGTGAGCAACTTCTCGGTAGAGAACCCACGTGGTTTTGGCCTGCTGCAACGTGGCCGCGACTTCAGCCACTATGAAGACCTCGACGACCGCTACGACAAGCGCCCAAGTGCCTGGATCGAGCCAAAAGGTGATTGGGGCAAGGGTTCGGTCGACCTGGTGGAAATTCCTACCGCCGACGAAACCAACGACAACATCGTGGCTTTCTGGAGCCCGGAAAAACTGCCGGAGCCTGGCCAGCCACTGGATGTAGCCTATCGCCTGCACTGGACCATCGACGAAGCAGCCCTGCACGCCCCGGATAGCGCGTGGGTCAGCCAGACCCTGCGCTCCACCGGCGACGTCAAGCAGTCCAACCTGATCCGTCAGCCGGATGGCAGTGTTGCCTACCTGGTGGATTTCGAAGGTCCATCCCTGGCGGCCCTGCCGCCGGAGGCCGACGTTCGTAGCCAGGTCAGCGTGGGTGACAATGCCGAGCTGGTCGAGAACAGCGTGCGCTACAACCCTGAAACCAAGGGCTGGCGCCTGACCCTGCGGATGAAGATCAAGGACCCGAGCAAGTCGACCGAGATGCGTGCGGCCCTGGTGCAGCCCATCGTGCCGGCGGACCTGACCAAGACTTCGCTGCCAAGCTCCAATTCCTCGGTGGCCAAGGCCGACAAAGTGGCCGCCAAGCAGCAAGAGAAAGCGGACAAGGAAGCCAAGCAGGCAGAAGCCAAGCAAGCGGACGCCAAACAGGCTGACGCCAAGCCCGCTGCCGAGAGCAAGACCAAGGACAACAAAGACGCCAAGCAGCCAGTTGCTGCCGAAGCGGCCCCAGCCACACCGGAATCGGCGCCGACTGAAGAAGTCTTGACCGAGACCTGGAGCTATCAGTTGCCTGCCGATGAGTAATTCCCAAGCACAGCCAGAGTCGCTCAGCGAGTATCTGGCGCATTTGCCGATGACCGATGAGCAGCGCGCCGAGTTGGCGGGCTGCAAATCCTTCAGCGAACTGCATGAACGCCTGTCCTCGTCGACCTTCGACGCACCGACCGAGGCCGCACAGGCCTCGGTCGGCCGTCGCCTGACCCTCAACTCCGCCGAGGAGCTGGAAGAGGCCGAGATGCTGGTGCTCGACGCCAGCGGCCGGGTGTGCCTGAAAGCCACCCCGCCGATCCGTCGGACCAAGGTCGTGCCCGAGCCGTGGCGTACCAATATCCTGGTGCGCGGCTGGCGTCGGCTGACCGGTCGCACCAATCCGCCGGCACCGCCCAAGGATGAACGTGTGCTGCCGGCCGCGCGCTGGCGCACCGTCGGTTCGATTCGCCGCTACATCCTGCTGGTGCTGATGCTTGGCCAGACCATCGTTGCCGGCTGGTACATGAAAGGCATCATGCCGTACCAGGGCTGGTCGTTCGTCGACCTGAACGAAGTCCTGCATCAACCGCTGATGCAAACCGCCACGCAAGTGCTGCCATACGCCTTGCAGACCAGCATCCTGATTCTGTTCGGGATTCTGTTCTGCTGGGTCTCGGCCGGTTTCTGGACCGCGCTGATGGGCTTTCTCGAGCTGCTGACCGGTCACGATAAATACCGCATCTCCGGTAAAAGTGCCGGCAACGAGCCGATTCCCAAAGACGCCCGCACCGCCTTGGTGATGCCGATCTGCAACGAAGACGTGCCCCGGGTATTTGCCGGTTTGCGCGCGACCTTCGAATCGGTGGCCGCCACTGGCGATCTCGATCGTTTCGATTTCTTCGTCCTCAGTGACAGTAACGACTCCGATATCTGTGTCGCCGAGCAACAAGCCTGGCTGGATGTCTGCCGCGAAGCCAAGGGCTTTGGCAAGATCTTCTATCGCCGCCGTCGCCGTCGGGTCAAACGCAAGAGCGGTAACCTCGACGACTTCTGCCGTCGCTGGGGGGGTGACTACAAGTACATGGTGGTCCTCGACGCCGACAGCGTGATGAGCGGTGAGTGCCTGACCAGCCTGGTGCGCTTGATGGAAGCCACGCCGGACGCCGGGATCATCCAGACCGCGCCACGGGCTTCGGGCATGGACACCCTGTATGCACGCATGCAGCAGTTCGCCACCCGGGTCTACGGCCCGCTGTTCACCGCCGGCCTGCACTTCTGGCAGTTGGGCGAATCCCACTACTGGGGGCACAACGCGATCATCCGCATGAAGCCGTTCATCGAGCACTGCGCCTTGGCGCCGTTGCCCGGTAAAGGCGCGTTTGCCGGTGCCATCCTGTCCCACGACTTCGTTGAAGCCGCGCTGATGCGCCGTGCCGGCTGGGGCGTGTGGATTGCCTACGACCTGCCGGGCAGCTACGAAGAACTGCCGCCCAACCTGCTGGACGAACTCAAGCGTGACCGTCGCTGGTGCCACGGTAACCTGATGAACTTCCGCCTGTTCCTGGTCAAGGGCATGCACCCGGTGCACCGTGCGGTGTTCCTGACGGGCGTGATGTCCTACCTGTCGGCACCGCTGTGGTTCTTCTTCCTGGTGCTGTCGACGGCGCTGCTGGCGGTCAACACGCTGATGGAGCCGCAGTACTTTCTGGAACCGCGCCAGTTGTATCCGCTGTGGCCACAATGGCACCCGGACAAGGCCATCGCGCTGTTCTCGACCACCATCGTGCTGCTGTTCCTACCGAAGTTGTTGAGCATCATCCTGATCTGGGCCAAGGGCGCGAAAGAGTTCGGCGGCAAGTTCAAGGTCACCCTGTCGATGCTCCTGGAGATGCTGTTCTCCATGTTGCTGGCGCCGGTGCGGATGATTTTCCACACCCGGTTTGTGCTCGCCGCGTTCCTCGGTTGGGCCGCGACCTGGAACTCGCCACAGCGTGACGATGACTCCACGCCCTGGAGCGAGGCAGTCAAGCGTCACGGTCCACAGACCCTGCTGGGCTTCTTCTGGGCCTTGCTGGTGATCTGGCTGAACCCGAGCTTCCTGTGGTGGCTGGTGCCGATCGTCGGTTCGTTGATGCTGTCGATCCCGGTGTCGGTGATCTCCAGCCGTGTGGGCCTGGGCCTGAAGTCCCGTGACGAGAGCCTGTTCCTGATTCCTGAGGAATACAATCCGCCACAGGCCTTGCTGGCGACCGACCAGTACACCCACGAGAACCGCTGGCACGCCCTGAACGACGGCTTCATCCGCGCCGTGGTCGACCCGCAGCAGAACGCCCTGGCGTGTGCGCTGGCGACTTCGCGTCACGGTCAGGCCGAGCCGATCGAGTGGTTGCGCACCGAGCGGGTACGCCATGCGTTGAAAGTCGGCCCGGCCGGCTTGAACAACCATGAGCGCCTGCAGTTGCTCAGCGACCCGGTCGCCCTGGCTCGCCTGCATGAGCAGGTCTGGAGCGAAGGCCACGCCGACTGGCTGGACGCCTGGCGGGCTTCGGTGAAAGCCGACCCCCATGCGCCGCTGTTGCCGCTCAAGCCCTTGAGCTTGCAGGCACAACCGGCCTGATGAAAAAGCCCCGCCGATCCGCGGGGCTTTTTTTTGCCTGAAACTTCGTAACCACTTGTGCAAACGGCCGAGTGCGTTAGCATCGCTCCCTTCTTTGGTGTGCCCGGACAACCTTTGTGTCCGTATCGGCCGTTTTCCACAAAAAAGCGTTCGATTGCGCGCCTTACTACAAAAAGATTGGGGACTTTGATGATGAAGAAGTATCTCTCGATGCTGATGCTCGGCGTCTCGGCACTGGTAGCAGTCAACGCGGCGCAGGCCGGCGCCATCGACGATGCAGTCAAGCGTGGCACGTTGAAAGTCGGCATGGATCCGACCTACATGCCGTTTGAAATGACCAACAAGCGCGGCGAAATCATTGGCTTCGAAGTCGATCTGCTCAAAGCCATGACCAAGGCCATGGGCGTCAAGCTGGAACTGGTATCCACCGGTTACGATGGCATCATCCCGGCCTTGCTGACCGACAAGTTCGACATGATCGGCAGCGGCATGACCCTGACCCAGGAACGCAACCTGCGCCTGAACTTCAGCGAACCCTTCATCGTGGTCGGCCAGACGCTGCTGATCCGCAAGGAGCTGGAAGGCACCATCAAGTCCTATAAAGACCTGAACAGCGCTGACTACCGCATCACCTCCAAGCTCGGCACCACGGGCGAAATGGTCGCCAGGAAGCTGATGTCCAAAGCCAAGTACCACGGCTACGACAACGAACAGGAAGGTGTGCTCGACGTGGTCAACGGCAAGGCTGACGCCTTTGTCTACGACGCACCGTACAACGTGGTGGCAGTGAACAAGGTCGGCAACGGCAAGCTGGTGTTCCTCGACAAGCCGTTCACCTACGAGCCACTGGCTTTCGGCCTGAAGAAGGGCGACTACGACAGCCTGAACTTCATCAACAACTTCCTGCACCAGATCCACGAAGACGGCACCTACGATCGTATTCATGACAAGTGGTTCAAAGACACCGCTTGGCAGAAAGACATGGAATAAGGCTTGGTCAGATAGACCGAGTCGCTTCAATCGCTGGCAAGCCAGCTCCCACAGGTTCAGCGTTGGACACAAAAATGCTGCTCACCTGGACCATTGTGGGAGCGGGCTTGCCCGCGATGACGGCCTGACAGGCAACAAACATCCCGGAACCCGCAATGAAACATAAAAAAGCCCAATGGCCCTGGCACGTCCTGACCGTGCTGGTGCTGGTCGGCATGGCCGGCGCGTTGTACTACGCCACCTCGCTGATGTCCTACGAATGGCGCTGGAACCGCGTGCCGCAGTACTTCGCCTATCACGCCGAAGACACCCAGCGTGCCGCCGACATCTCCACCGTCAGCGAACTGGTGCGCAAAGGTGACAAAGCTGAGGTGACCCTGCGCAACGACGCCGGCACCGAGCAAGTGCTGACGGTCGACGACAACAGCCTGCAAGTGGCCCGTGGCGACGATGTGGCCGAAGGCGATGTGATCGGTGTCACCCGGCATTGGGCCGCAGGACCGCTGCTGTGGGGCTTGTGGACAACCTTGTGGCTGTCGCTGGTCTCGGGTGTGCTTGGGCTGTTGATCGGTCTCGCAACCGGCCTGTGTCGGCTGTCGAACAACCCGACCCTGCGCGACCTGTCGATCGTCTACATCGAGCTGGTGCGCGGTACGCCGCTGCTGGTGCAGATCTTCATTTTCTACTTCTTCATCGGCACGGTGCTCAACCTGTCCCGCGAGTTCGCCGGGATTGCCGCGCTGTCGCTGTTCACCGGGGCCTACGTGGCCGAGATCATTCGATCGGGCGTGCAGTCGATTGCCCGTGGGCAGAACGAAGCCGCGCGCTCCCTGGGCCTGAATGCCAGCCAGTCGATGCGCCATGTGGTGCTGCCGCAAGCATTCAAGCGGGTGCTGCCGCCACTGGCCGGGCAATTCATCAGCCTGGTCAAGGACACCTCGCTGGTGTCGGTCATCGCCATCACCGAGCTGCTCAAGAGTGGCCGTGAAGTCATCACCACCTCGTTCTCGCCGTTCGAAATCCTGTTCTGCGTGGCCGGGCTGTACCTGTTGATCAACCTGCCGCTGTCGAAAATGGCCAGCCGGCTTGAGCGGAGGCTCGCGCAAAGTGATTGAAGTCCGCGATCTGATAAAAGTCTTCGACACCCGTGGCCAGGTGGTTCGCGCGGTGGACAACGTCACCACCCAGGTGGCCAAGGGCGAGGTGCTGGTGGTCATCGGTCCGTCCGGTTCCGGCAAATCGACTTTCTTGCGCTGCCTCAATGGCCTGGAAGAGTTCGATTCCGGCTCGGTGAGCATCGACGGCCTGCAACTGGCCGACCCGAAAACCGACGTGAATGCCTACCGGCGTGAAGTCGGCATGGTGTTCCAGCACTTCAACCTGTTCCCGCACATGACCGTGCTGGAGAACCTGTGCCTGGCGCAGAAGGTCGTGCGCAAGCGCGCCAAGAAGGAGCGCGAAGCCAAGGCCATGGCGCTGTTGGAGAAGGTCGGCATTGCGCAGAAGGCCCACGAGTTCCCGTCGCGCCTGTCCGGCGGCCAACAACAGCGGGTGGCAATCGCCCGGGCGCTGGCCATGGAGCCCAAGGTCATGCTGTTCGACGAGCCGACCTCGGCACTCGACCCGGAAATGGTCGGCGAAGTGCTGGATGTGATGAAGACCCTCGCTGTGGAAGGCATGACCATGGTCTGCGTGACGCACGAAATGGGCTTTGCCCGCGAAGTGGCGGACCGGGTGCTGTTCTTCGATCACGGCAAGTTGCTGGAAGATGCCTCGCCAGCCGAGTTCTTCGATGCGCCGAAGGATCCGCGGGCGCAGGCGTTCTTGCGTCAGGTCTTGTAAGGACGCCACTAAATAACTGGCCGGCAGAAACGTTTATCAAGGACTCCACGGACGGGCTTGAACAACATGGACTGTATCTTTTGCAAAATGCTCGCCGGCCAGGCACCCATGCACCTGATCTGGGAGGACGAAGCCCACGTGGCATTCCTCTCCAGCCGTCCCAATACACCGGGCTTCTCGGTGGTCGTGCCCCGGCAGCACGTTGGCAGCTACGCGTTCGCCCAGTCGGATGAGGTATTGTCGGGGTTGATGATCGCCGCGAAAAAAGTCGCACTGCTGATCGACCGCGCGCTGCCGGACGTTGGCCGCACGGGCTTGATGCTGGAAGGCTATGGCATCGACCATTTGCACGCCAAGCTCTTCCCCATGCACGGGACGGGCGACTCCAGCGCCTTCAAACCCATCAGTTCCAACGTCGACAAGTTCTTCGAGCGCTACGAAGGCTATATCTCGTCCCATGACTTCAAGGGTGAGCTCAACCACGACCTCGCGGCCCTGGCGCAGCACATTCGCCAGGTTGGCGGGTGCGACGCCTGAACCGGGAGGCTGTTGCCAGCCTCGCGTGTGCCACCGATCAGACCCTGAATTTACCCACCAGCATCTGCAGATGAGTACCCAACCGCGCCAGCTCAACGCTGGAGGCGGCGGTCTCCTCACTGGCGGCCGAGGTCTGCTCGGACACATCACGCACATTCAGCACGCTGCGGTTGATCTCTTCGGCCACGGCGCTTTGTTGCTCGGCCGCGGCGGCGATCTGCTGGTTCATTGCCTGAATCGCTGAGACGGTGCGGGTGATGTTGTCCAGCGAACCGCCCGCGCGACGGGTGAGCTCGACGCTGCTGTCGGTCAGGCTGCGGCTGTTGTCCAGGATGGTGGCGACCTGCTGGGTGCCGCTCTGCAGGCCAACGATCAGTTCCTCGATCTCTTCGGTGGACTTCTGGGTGCGTTGCGCCAGGCTGCGCACTTCATCGGCGACCACGGCAAAACCCCGGCCGGCCTCACCGGCCCGCGCGGCCTCGATGGCGGCATTGAGGGCCAGCAGGTTGGTTTGCTGGGCCACGGACTTGATCACGTCCAGCACGCTGCCGATTTTGTCGCTCTCGCGCTTCAAATGGCCCATGGCTTCGGTGGAGTGGCCGACCTCGGTGGCCAGGCGCTCGATCTGGGCGATGGCTTCGCCGACCACTTTGTCGCCTTCACGGGCCTGCTGGTCGGCCGCGACGGCGGCCTCCGAGGCCTCTTCGGCGTTACGCGCGACTTCCTGCACGGTGGCGGCCATTTCGTTCATCGCGGTGGCGACCTGATCGGTCTCGACCTTCTGGCTGTTGACCCCGGCGCTGGTCTGCTCGGTCACCGCCGACAGCTCTTCGGCAGCGCTGGCGATTTGCGTGACGCCATCGCTGATCCCGCCAATCAGCTCGCGCAGGCCGACGATCATGCTCTGGATCGCGCGCTGCAGTTGGCCCAGTTCGTCGCGGCGCTGGGAGATCAGGTTGTGCGTCAGGTCGCCGGCGGCCACCCGCTCGGCGGCCTTGAGGGCCTGGTTCAGCGGGATGATGATCTGCCGGGTGATGGCCCAGGCAGCGATCAGGCCGAACACCAGGGCCAGCACCGTGCTCAGCAATAGGGTGTTCTTGGCGTGGGCGGCGTCGGTGTCGCGGACGACGGTCTGCGACAGCGTGAGTTTTTTGCTCAGTTCCAGCAGGACGTCGCCTTGATGGGCCATGTCCTTGAGTGCGGTGGCGCTGGCCACCTGGGCATCGCGGTACTGGCTGACCGCCGCGCGGTAGCCGATCAGCGAGTCGCTGGCCTGTTGCAGGTTGCCGACGTGCTGCTCGGGCAGTTGCGCGGGCAGGGCCTTGAGGTAGTCGAGGGCTGCGTCGATGGCGGCCAGGGCCGGCTGTTCGGCCTCGGCCTTGCCGCTGTAGGTGTAGCCGCGGACCTGGAAGCGCGCCTGCTGGAGCAGTTTGCTGAGGTCGATGACGCTGTTGAACTGCGCCACGTTGTCGCCTTGCAGCAGGGCTTTCTCCACTTCGCTGACGCGGGCCACGGCAGCGTCAGCGGTCGCGCCCAGCTTGGCTCTGGCGGCTTCACGATGGGTGGTGGCCTGGGTCATGTCGGCGAAGGCGTGCCGGTACTCGCTGACGGCTTCCAGTTGCTCATTGAGTATGGCGGCGTCGGCGGGCTGCTCGATCATCGTCAGGGCGCTCTTGAGGCCCTGGTCGAGGTTGTTCAACACCTCGTTCACCGCCGCCGGTCCTTGCTCGCCGTGACGCATGTCATAGTCCAGGCGGGCAATGCGCAGGTCTTTGGTCAGTGCGGCGAGGCTGGAGATGAAGCCGAGCTTGTCGCCCCGGCTGATGATGCTGCTCATGCCCGCCCAGCCGTTGACGGTGATCAGCAGGGTCATCAGCAAGACCAGGCCGAAGCCGATGCCCAGCTTGCGATTTACGCTCACATTGCCAAGGTTCTCGGCTAACCATCGGTACATGCTGCAGACTCCCCATTGATTCGAATTATGGAGAGTCTATCGGCCGACTAAAGAGAATCTGTAGGTGCTCCTACGATCCTGGGGATCAGAATAGGCGAGCGAGCAGTGCGGTGACTGCGGTTTCGACTCGCAGGATACGCTCGCCGAGCTGTACCGGTTGCAGTCCGGCCTTGCCCAGCAGGTCGATTTCGTAGGGGATCCAGCCGCCTTCCGGGCCGATGGCCAGGGTCACGGGCTCGGTCAGCCCGCGAGGGCAGGGTGGGTAGTTGCCAGGGTGGCCGACCAGCCCGAGGGTGCCCTCGACGATGGTCGGCAGGCGGTCTTCGACGAAGGGCTTGAAGCGTTTTTCGATGACTATTTCCGGCAGCACGCTGTCGCGGGCCTGCTCCAGGCCGAGGATCAATTGTTCGCGAATCGCCTCGGGCTCGAGGAAGGGGGTCTGCCAGAAGCTCTTTTCGACCCGGTAGCTGTTGACCAGCACCACCTTGGGCACGCCCATGGTGGCCACGGTCTGGAACACCCGGCGCAGCATCTTCGGCCGAGGCAGGGCGAGGACCAGGGTCAGGGGCAGCTTGGCCGGCGGTGGCTGGTCAAGGCTGACCTGCAACTCGGCTTCGCCGGGTTCCAGGCGCAGCACTTGGGCCGCACCCATCAGCCCGCCGATGCGTCCGACGCGCATGCTGTCACCGACTTCGCAGCGGTGCACTTCCTGCATGTGGGTCAAGCGCCGATCGCGCAGTACGACCCGGTCGGGCGCAATGAAATCGGCCTCTTCGAGGAGCAGCAGGTTCACGGTTGGGTCGCTGGCGGCTGGTCGTTGTGATCGTCAGCCGGCTGGTCGTCCGGATGCTCGCCACGTTTACTGATCAGGCTGCCGAACAGGATGCCGATCTCGAACAGCATCCACATCGGCACGGCCAGCAGGGTCTGGGAGAAGATGTCCGGCGGGGTGAGGATCATGCCCACTACGAAGCAACCGATGATCACGTACGGGCGGATCTTGCGCAGGTACTTGACGTCGACCACGCCGATCCATACCAGCAGGACCACGGCCACCGGGATCTCGAACGCCACGCCAAAGGCGAAGAACAGCGTCATGACGAAATCCAGGTAACTGGTGATGTCGGTCATCATCTCCACGCCGGCCGGGGTGGCAGCGGCGAAGAACTTGAAGATCAGCGGGAACACCAGGAAGTAGGCGAACGCCATGCCGGCATAAAACAGCACGATGCTCGACACCAGCAACGGCACGGCAATGCGCTTCTCGTGCTTGTACAGGCCCGGTGCGATGAAGCCCCAGATCTGATGCAGGATCACCGGGATCGCCAGGAACAGCGAGACCATCATGGTCAGCTTCAATGGCGTCAGGAAGGGCGACGAGACGTCGGTGGCGATCATCGTCGCACCCGCCGGCAAGTACGCCCGCAGCGGTGTCGAGACGAAGGTGTAGATCTGCTGGGTGAAGGCAAACAGCCCGGCGAAGATCAGGAAGATCGCCGCGACACAGCGCAGCAGGCGGGTACGCAACTCGGTGAGGTGCGAGACCAGCGGCATGTGTTGGTCGTTCTCTGGAATATCGCTCATGGGGCTCGCGGCGCCGGTGTTGGGTCGTGGGGAGCAGGCGCAGCGGTGGCCGCCGGCTCGGTGACAGGTGCGCTGACGGTGGCCGCTGCTGGCTCGACTGCCGCGGTGCTCACCGCTGGGGCAGGCGTGGCTGGGGAGATCGGCGTTTCAGTTGGCGTCGGCTGCTGCTGGAGCGGATTGAGGATTTTGCGCGCCTCCTGCTCCAGCGACAGAATGTGCTCGTTGTGCAGTTGCCGACGGATTTCGTCGGCACCGATTTCACGCTCAACTTCCTGTTTGATCGCGTTGAAGCTGCGCTTCAGGCGCCCGACCCACAGGCCGGCGGTGCGCGCAGCGCCCGGCAGACGCTCGGGGCCCAGCACCAGCAGGGCAACGAGGCCGACAAGCAGCAGTTCAGAGAAGCTGATACCAAACATTAGTCTGTGCTCACGAGTCTTTGCGGGTCGGCTCTTCGACTTTCTGGGCCTGCACGTCAATGGTGTGCGGCTCGTTCAGGGTCGAAGCCTGTGGCTGCACGGGCGGTGCTGGCTGTGCGGTCGGTGGGACCACCGGTTCGGCGGGTTTTTCGTCATCGTTCATGGCCTTGCGAAAGCCCTTGATCGATTCGCCAACGTCGGTGCCGAGGTTTTTCAGTTTCTTGGTGCCGAATACCAGCACTACCACCACCAGAATGACGACCCAGTGTTTCCAGTCAAAAATGCCCATCTTGCTGCTCCTCTCTAATCGTTATTCAGTTGGCTGGACGCGAGGCTTTCTCGTCGTGCCCGGACAGGCCGAAGCGGCGGTCCAGTTCGTCGAGTACCGCCTGCGGATGCTGCCCTAACTGGGCCAGCATGACCATGCTATGGAACCACAGGTCGGCGGTTTCGTAGATGACATCGCTGCAATCTCCGCTGACGGCGGCGTCTTTGGCGGCAATGATGGTCTCGACCGACTCTTCGCCGACTTTCTCCAGAATCTTGTTCAGGCCCTTGTGGTAAAGGCTGGCGACATAGGAACTGTCGGCGGCGGCGCCTTTACGCTCTTCCAGCACCTGGGCCAGGCGGGTCAGGGTGTCACTCATGGCTGTGTCCTGCAGAGTAAATGGCGTGCGGGTCCTTGAGCACCGGGTCGACGGTTTTCCAGTCGCCGTTCTCGAATACGCGGTAGAAGCAGCTTTGGCGCCCGGTATGACAGGCGATGTCGCCGATCTGCTCGACCATCAGGATGATCACGTCGGCGTCGCAGTCCAGGCGCATCTCATGCAGGGTCTGCACGTGGCCGGACTCTTCGCCCTTGCGCCACAGCTTGCCACGCGAGCGTGACCAGTAGATGGCGCGGTTCTCGGCAGCGCTGAGCTCCAGTGCTTCGCGGTTCATCCAGGCCATCATCAGCACGCGCCCGGTCTTGTGGTCCTGGGCGATCGCCGGCACCAGGCCGTCACTGTCCCATTTGATCTCGTCCAGCCAGTTTTTCATCTTCGATTCCTGAAAGCAGCTACAAGCTTTGAGCTTCAAGCTGCAAGTAAAAGCCTGTGCCTTGTGCTTGCGTCATGTGTACACCACGAATTTGCTTGCAGCTTGCAGCTTGCAGCTTGCAGCTTGCAGCTTGCAGCTTGCAGCTGTTCTGGCTCAGTGTGCCAGCCGACAACCCGGCTGGCTATCGGCGAACGACCAGATACAAACCCACCGCGAGCATAATTGCGCCCGGCCAGTGGCCCAGTTCGTTCAGCGGACCACCGGCCAGCAGGATCGCACCGCCAGCCAGGTGGGCGGCACCGAGCAGGCGCAGGAACCAGTCGTCCGAGCGCCGATGCCAGGCCACGGGCGGGTTGGCGGCGTGGGGTTGGGTCATGCGTTCGAGCAGATCGCGGGTCATGTTGGCCAGGTGCGGCAGCTGCTCGACCTGGTTGTGCAGGTTGCCCAGCAGGGTTTTCGGGCTGACGCGTTCGCGCATCCAGCGTTCGAGGAACGGCTGGGCGGTGTTCCACAGGTCCAGGTCCGGGTACAGCTGGCGGCCCAGGCCTTCGATGTTGAGCAGGGTCTTTTGCAGCAGGACCAACTGCGGCTGGACTTCCATATTGAAGCGCCGAGCCGTCTGGAACAGGCGCATCAGCACCTGGCCGAAGGAAATATCTTTTAACGGTTTTTCGAAGATCGGTTCGCATACCGTGCGGATCGCCGCTTCGAATTCGTTGAGTTTGGTTTCCGCCGGTACCCAGCCCGAGTCGATGTGCAATTGGGCGACACGCCGGTAATCGCGCTTGAAGAAGGCGAACAGGTTGCGCGCCAGGTAGTCCTGGTCTTCCGGGGTCAGGCTGCCGACGATGCCGCAATCGATGGCAATGTACTGCGGGCTCCACGGGTTGACCGTGCTGACGAAGATGTTGCCCGGGTGCATGTCGGCATGGAAGAAGCTGTCACGGAACACCTGGGTGAAGAAGATCTCCACGCCGCGTTCGGCGAGCATCTTCATATCGGTGCGCTGGTCGGCCAGGGTTGCCAGGTCGGTGACCTGGACCCCGTAGATGCGCTCCATCACCAGTACTTTTGGCCGGCACCAGTCCCAGTAGACCTGGGGCACGTACAGCAGGGGCGAGCCGTCGAAGTTACGCTTGAGTTGGCTGGCGTTGGCCGCTTCACGCAGCAGGTCGAGTTCGTCGTAGATGGTTTTTTCGTAGTCCTGGACCACGTCCACCGGGTGCAGCAGGCGCGCATCGGCGGAGAGTTTTTCCGCGGTGCGGGCGAGGATGAACAGCCACGCCAGGTCTTGCGCGATGATCGGTTTGAGGCCTGGGCGAATGACCTTGACCACCACCTCTTCGCCGCTTTTCAGCTGCGCGGCATGCACCTGGGCTACCGAGGCCGAGGCCAGGGGCTCGATGTCGAAGCGGCTGAACACCTCGCTGATCTTTTTCCCCAGTTGCTCTTCGATCAGCTTGACGGCCAGTTGCGAGTCGAAGGGTGGTACTCGGTCCTGCAGCAGCATCAGCTCATCGGCGATGTCTTCGGGCAGCAGGTCGCGGCGAGTGGAGAGGATCTGCCCGAACTTGATGAAGATCGGCCCCAGGTCCTGCAGGGCCAAACGCAGGCGCGCGCCCCGGCTCAGTTCCAGGGTCTTGCGCGGGAACCAGCGCCACGGCAGGGCATAACGCAGTGCCAGGAGGAACCAGGGCAATGGCAGGGCGAACAGCAGGTCATCGAGGCGGTAGCGGATCACGACGCGCTGGATGCGCAACAGACGGCGGACGGCGAGCAGCTTCATGCGTTATCGCTTGAGTCGAGGGATCGGGAAAGACGCTCCAAGCGCGCCTCAAGACGTTCCAGATCGAGTTTGATCTGGTCCAGCTCACTGAACCGCGCTTCGGCTTCGCGTTGCCCGACCAGGGTACGCGACTCTTCGGCGAGGTATTCGGCCAGGTTCTGGTTCAGGCTGGTGAAGCCTTGTTGATACCAGCGCGCGCGGCTGCGCAGGTGGCCGCCGAGCAGTTGCGTGGCGACTGGGCCCAGCCAGCGTGCGAGTTCGTACTCCCAGTCCAGCTCCAGGTCCTGCAGCACGCCAGCCAGCTCCAGCAGCACGCCGCTGTCACCGTCCAGCTCGACTTGCGGGCTGTGCAGCACTGCGGTCTTGTCCTTGCTGATGGCCAGCTTGAGCAAGCTGGCCGCCGGTGCGCGCAGGGTGCAATCGGCTTCGGCTGCCCAGTGGGCCGCCAGCATCAGGCCCTCATCGCTGGGCAGGATGAACAGCTGCAACGCCGGGCTGCGGCACTCGACGGCAATGACCTTGCCGTTCAAATGGGCCAGGCGCGGCAGCGCCGTGCTGTCGAGCCGCAGGACCCGGTTCAGGCCGAGTTCGACGCTGGCGAGCAGGCCGGCGAGCAACATCAGGGCTTGATGCCGCGGTGCAGGGCAACGATGCCTGAGGTCATGTTGTGGTAGGTCACTCGGTCGAAACCGGCCTCGACCATCATCGACTTCAGGGTTTCCTGGTTCGGGTGCATGCGGATCGACTCGGCCAGGTAGCGATAGCTTTCCGGATCATTGAGGATCAGTTTGCCGACCATCGGCATGAAGGCGAACGAGTAGGCGTCGTAGACCTTGGACATCAGGGCGTTGGTCGGCTTGGAGAATTCCAGCACCAGCAGGCGGCCGCCAGGCTTGAGTACACGCAGCATCGAGCGCAGGGCGTCTTCCTTGTGGGTGACGTTGCGCAGGCCGAAGGCGATGGTCACGCAATCGAAGTGGTTGTCCGGGAACGGCAGCTTTTCCGCGTCGGCCTGGACGAACTCGATGTTGCCGGCCACGCCTTTGTCCAACAGGCGGTCACGACCGACCTTGAGCATGGATTCGTTGATGTCGGCCAGCACTACCTGGCCGGTCGGGCCGACCAGATGGGAGAACTTGGCAGCCAGGTCACCGGTACCGCCGGCGATGTCCAGGACCCGATTGCCTGCGCGCACACCCGACAGCTCAATGGTGAAGCGCTTCCACAGGCGGTGCATGCCGCCGGACAGCACGTCGTTCATCAGGTCGTACTTGGCCGCTACCGAGTGGAACACCTCAGCGACTTTTTCCGCTTTCTGGCTTTGCGGAACGTTTTTGAAGCCGAAGTGTGTGGTGGGTTCGGCATCGCTGCCTTTGCGCTGATCAGTCATATCGCCGTCACCAAAAGAGAATGCGCGACATTCTAATCCCCAGGGCCTGCTTTGTCTTGGCAAGGCTGAATGTAAGATAGGCAACCGCCGGGACCTTTTGACGCAGTCGGGGTCAAGATGTCTTGAGCAAGTCCCGATCAATCAGGAGTCAATCAATGGCCCGTATTAGTGTTGAACGTGCCCACGGCCTGGGCAAGGAAGCGGCGCGCGAGAAGGCCGATAAACTGGCCGAGAAGCTGGCTGCACAGTATGGCCTGGAGCCCAAATGGGCGGGCGATACCCTCAATCTCAAGCGCTCGGGGGTCAAGGGAGCAGTGCATGTGGGTGAGGATTCAATCCGGGTCGATGTCGAGCTCGGCCTGCTGATGTCGGCGATGAGCGGGACCATCAAGGCGGAAATCGAAAAAGCCCTGGATAAAGCTCTGGTCTGATTGTGAAGTATCCAGCATCGATGCGGCCTGACACGCCGCCATCGCGGGCAAGCCCGCTCCCACAAAGATTGTGGGTGTATGCAAAATCAGTGAGCACCCAAGGCGCACTGTGGGAGCGGGCTTGCC
Source organism: Pseudomonas sp. NPDC087626 (assembly GCF_044743405.1). Classification (NCBI taxonomy): domain Bacteria; kingdom Pseudomonadati; phylum Pseudomonadota; class Gammaproteobacteria; order Pseudomonadales; family Pseudomonadaceae; genus Pseudomonas; species Pseudomonas sp. NPDC087626. The sequence goes on along the minus strand of NZ_JBIUWJ010000017.1, from coordinate 84,578 downwards.
CGCGATGTGAGGCCGGTCCATTCAACATCGATAGTGCCTGACCCACCGCCATCGCGGGCAAGCCCGCTCCCACAAAGATTGTGGGTGTATGCAAAATCAGCGAGCACCCAAGGCGCACTGTGGGAGCGGGCTTGCCCGCGATGAGGCCGGTCCATTCAACATCGATAGTGCTTGACCCACCGTCATCGCGAGCAAGCTCGCTCCTACATAGGTTTGTGGTGTATCCAGCGGTTTGTGTCGGTTCTTAGGGTGCCGTTTCTAATTTTTCTACCTACCTTGTGCCTGAGCCCGACTCTTTTGCGGGCAGTTCCTCAAACCTTCTGCGCGTGAGGTGCACCATGGCCAAAGTTACTTTGAAGAAAAAAACTGACGTTCAACCTGCCCCGGTGAACGAAGTGAAATCCTATGCCCGCAAGATCTGGCTGGCAGGCCTGGGTGCCTACGCCAAGGTCGGTCAGGAAGGCAGCGAATACGTTCAAGAGTTGATCAAGGCTGGTCAATCTGTTGAAAAGAAAGGCAAAAAAGTTGTTACGGAACAACTTGAAGCGGCCAACACTCAGATTGATAACGTCAAGGGTGATGTAGTCAGTCTCAAGGACCGCGTTGAAGTGCAGCTTGATAAAGTCGAGAAGGCTTTTGATACGCGTGTCGCCAGTGCCTTGAATCGTGTCGGCATTGCGTCTAAACATGACGTTGAGACACTCTCTGCTAAGCTCGATGAGCTAACGGCATTGCTCGAACGTGTCGCGCGTAAACATTAAGGAGAACGGGATGGCTGGTAAAAAGAATACTGAAAAAGAAGGCAGCTCGTGGATCGGGAAGGTCGAAGACTACTCCCGCAAAATCTGGCTTGCTGGTTTAGGCGTGTACTCGAAGATCGACACTGACGGTAGCAAGCTCTTCGATACACTGGTCAAGGATGGCGAGAAAGCCGAGAAGCTCACCAAGAGCGCTGTCGGTAAAAAAGTCGACGCCGCCAAGGACTCCGCTTCTTCGGCCAAGTCGCGCATCAGTGGGGTCAAGGATCGCGCGCTGGGCAAATGGGACGAACTGGAAGGGGCTTTCGACAAGCGCCTGAACAGTGCCATTTCGCGCCTCGGCGTGCCGAGCCGCAACGAAGTGAAAGCCCTGCACAGCAAGGTCGATACCCTGACCAAGCAAATCGAAAAACTCACCGGCGCCAAGGTTGCCCCCGTAGCGGCCAAAACCGCAGCGGCCAAACCGGCAGCCGCCAAGACTGCCGCCAAGCCACTGGCCAAGGCTGCAGCTAAACCGGCTGCCAAGCCAGCCGCCAAGCCGGCCGCGAAAACCGCAGCTGCCAAGCCTGCCGCGGCCAAGCCCGCCGCAAAACCGGTTGCCGCCAAAGCCGCTGCCAAACCCGCCGCCAAACCTGCGGTGAAAGCTGCAGCAGCGAAACCTGCCGCCAAACCCGCAGCCGCGAAAAAGCCGGTAGCCAAGAAGCCTGCAGCCCCCAAAGCTGCCGCACCGAAAGCCCCAGCTGTCGCTGCCAAGCCGGCCACTGCGGCTGCTGCGGTCAGCCCGGCGAACTCCGCCGCCGCGCCAGCACCTGCTGCGACCCCGACTGCTACGCCAGCACCTTCGGCGCCAACCAGTCAGTCCTGATATTCCCGGGACAGATAAAAACGCCCGGCCTGCGAAGGTCGGGCGTTTTTGTTTGCGCGAATCGGCATCCAGCCCTTACGCCTGGCCTTCGAGGTATTGCAGCGCCAGGCGCTCGGTGGCGAGCTTGGCCGGCGGCAGCAGGTGGGGGGCGACCAGCATCATGATCTGGTAGACCACCACCCGCACTTCACCTTCACGGTCGAGAATTCGCTGGTAGTCCAGGGAGAACAGTAGGGTCATGGTGATCTGTTCGACCAGTTGGCCCAGGGCCTGGGTGTCGCTGACCAGTTGGCCTTCGGCCTTGAGCCGGGCGAGCAGCGAGGCCAGGGTGCGCTTGATGGCATTGAGCAGGTTGCGGATGCCCTTGGCCAGTTTCGGCAGGCGTCCGGCCAGGTTCGACAGGTCCTGGAACAGAAAGCGGTAGTGCGCCAGGCGCTCGATGATCAGGTGCAGGAACAGCCAGTAGTCTTCCGGCGCCAGCCGGGCGTCCGACGGCGGATCGAGCAGCGGCGTCAGTTCACTCTGGAAACGTTCGAACAACCCCAGGATCAACGGCTCCTTGCCGTGGAAGTGGTAGTAGAGGTTGCCGGGGCTGATCCCCATTTCGTTGGCAACTTCCATGGTCGAGACGTTGGGTTCGCCCTTCTGGTTGAACAACAACAGGGCACATTCGAGAATCCGGTCGCGGGTTTTCATCCAGTCTTCTTAGTTGTCGAGCCTTGATTGCCACGGCCTGTTCCCGGCCGTGGCGTCGAGAAAAATCAGCGCACCCGTACGTAGGTACCGGGCGCCGCCTCCATGGGTGGGTAGTGCTGATTGCCCAGGGCCATCAGGGTTTCCCGTTGGGCGCCGGAGCGCTCCTGGATCCAGGCAAGCCATTGGGTCCACCAACTGCCGTCGACATGGCTGGCGTCGTAGTACCAGGCCCGAGGGTCGCTGGTCAGCTTTTCACTTTCGACGTAGTTGGCCTTGGGGTTGCCCGGCGGGTTGAGGATGCTCTGCACGTGACCGCTGTTGGACAACACGAAGCGGCGGTTGCCGCCAAGTAGGAGCGTGGAGCGGTACACCGCATCCCAGGGCGTGATGTGATCGTTGATCCCGGCCACGCTGAAGCTGTCGACGTTGACCTTCTGCAGGTCGATCGGCGTACCGCACACTTCGAGGCCGCCCGGATGGGTCAGCGGGTTGTGTTTGAAGAAGTCCAGCAGGTCGCCGTGAAAGGCGGCCGGCAGGCGCGTGTTGTCGTTGTTCCAGTAGAGGATGTCGAACGCGGGCGGCTCCTTGCCCAGCAGGTAGTTGTTGACCCAGTAGTTCCAGATCAGGTCGTTGGGGCGCATCCAGGCAAATACCTTGGCCATGTCGCGGCCTTCGAGCACACCTTGCTGGTAGGAGCGTCGCTTGGCCGCTTCCAGGGTCTGCTCGTCGGCGAACAGAGTGGCGGGGCTGTCGAGCTGGCTGTCGAGCAGGCTGACCAGGTAAGTGGCGCTGGAGATGCGCCGCAGTTGCCGTTTGGCTTGCAGGTGGCCCTGCAGCGCAGCGATGGTCAGGCCGCCGGCGCAGGCGCCCATCAGGTTGACCTCGCGGCTGCCGGTGATGGCCCGGCACACGTTCATGGCTTCTTCCACGGCCTCGACGTAGCTGGACAGGCCCCATTCGCGGTGGCGCACATCCGGGTTGCGCCAACTGATCATGAACACCTGCAGGCCGTTTTTCAGGGCGAACTGGACGAAGCTGTTGCTGGGGCTCAAGTCAAAGATGTAGTACTTGTTGATCTGCGGCGGCACCACCAGCAACGGCTTGGCGTACTGCTTTTCGCTCATGGGCTTGTATTGCATCAGCTCCAGCAGTTCATTGCGAAACACCACCGCGCCGGTGGTGGTGGCAACGGTCTTGCCGACCTCGAAGGCGTGCTTGGTGATCTGGCTGGGCAGCCCGTTGTTGTGCATCAGGTCATCGAACAGATGGCTCAGGCCGCGGACCAGGCTGTGGCCGCCGGAGTTGAACAGCTCCTTGATCGCCAGCGGGTTGAGCAGGGTGTTGGAGGGCGATACCGCATCGTTGAGCAAGGTGAAGGCAAAGTGCGCGCGGGCGCGATCGTCATCGGGCATGCCGCTTTCGTCGATCCAGCGTTTGACTTGTTTCTGCCAGCTCAGGTAGGCCTGCAGGCTGCGTCGGTAAAACGGATTGAGGGTCCAGCTGGGGTCGGCAAAACGAGTGTCGGCGGCGTTGGGTTGGTGCAGGGTCTCACCCAGCAACACGCGGCCCAGTTGGCCACCCAGTGCCAGTGCGTGCCGGGCACTGTGTACCGGGTGACGCAAGCCGTGGGCGGCGACGTTGCGCAAGGTCGAGAGCAGGTCCCGGCCGCGCAGACCGGTGATCGCACTCTGGGCATTGATGAATGCAGCGGCTGTGGGCAAGGTGCCCGGCGCTGGTTTGTCTCGCATGAGTCAACACTCCTTCGTCAAGCCGTGAACAAGTCCCTCATTCCCGCCAGCGCACCTCAGGTGCCGCCATAGGGTGCCGGGTGCGGGTGCATCACCGCCCGCTGCCGTTCTTCCTGGAGGAACTTCATGATGATCGGGGCGACGGCCTCGGCCCGGGTGATCAGGAATAAATGACCGTCGTCGATTATGTGTAGCTGGGCGTTGGGAATACGCCAGGCGAGCAGGCGCATATTGACCAGCGGGATCAGCGGGTCGTCGTCACCGGCCAGCACCAGGGTTGGCTGGTGGATCTTGTGCAGCCAGTGGATGCTGGTCCAGCCCAGCCCCGCGAAGAGCTGCCAGTAGTAGCCCAGCTTGCCGGCGGAGCGGACTTTGCTGGCGTGGTCGGCGGCGAGGTTAGGGTCACGGCGAAATGAGCCACCGTAGATCATCGGCGCAATGCGAATCACGTGGGATGGTTGGATATAACGCCGTGGGCTGGCCATCATCCACAGCACTTTCGGCTTGCCCGGCACCATCACCGCGCCGGCCGCCGTGGCCGCCAATACCAGCTTCTTGCAGCGCTCGGGGTAGTCATGGGCGAACTGCTGCGCCAGGGCGCCACCCCAGGACACGCCGATCACGTTGACCTGGCCGTAGTCGAGGTAATCGAGCATTCGGGCGGTCAGCTTGGCCAGGCCGGGAAAGCGATACGGCCGGCGCGGTGTCGATGAACCGCCGACACCGGGCACGTCGAAGGCAATCACTTCCAGGTCCGGGTCCAGCGCCTGGACGAACGGAAACACCAGCTCCAGGTTGGCGCCGATGCCGTTGAAAATCAGCAAGGGCGTCAAGTGAGGCTTGCCGGGGCGTACCGCAGTGCGGAGGGTCTGGCCATCCAGGTCGACGGTACGAAAGATGAACGGTTGCGGCATGCTTCAAGCCCTGTGGGTCACGTTCTCAAATTCATCCTCGGCAACCTGTGGGAGCGGGCTTGCCCGCGATAGCGGGGGATCAGTCAGCGCATTGGCTGAAGCTGCTGCCGTCATCGCGGGCAAGCCCGCTCCTACAAAGGGGCGAGGTGTGTCAGTTATCGTTCGTGTACGTAGGTCCCTGGTGCTGCTTCACCCGCGGTAAAGGTCTTGTTGCCGAGTGCGCTCGGGGCTTTTTTCAGCTTGCCCGCGCGCTCGGCCTGCCAGGCCTGCCAGTGCAGCCACCAGGAGTCGGTGTGCTTGGTCGAGTTTTCTTGCCACTGATCAGCGTTCGATGCCGTCTCGGTGCTGGTCATGTAGCGCGATTTCGGGTTGCCCGGCGGGTTCAGGATGCTCTGGATATGGCCGCTGCTGGACAGCACGAATTCGACCTTGCCACCAAACAGCTGGGCCGACTTGTAGCAGGACTTCCACGGGGTGATGTGGTCGTTGGTGCCGGCCAGGGAATAGACATCGGCCGTGACCTGCTTGAGGTCGATGGGCGTGCCGCACACTTCCAGTGCATTGGGGCGGATCAGTGGGTTGCTTTTGAACATTTCGATCAGGTCGCCGTGGAACGCCGCCGGCAGGCGGGTGGTGTCGTTGTTCCAGAACAGGATGTCGAAGATCGGCGGTTCGTTGCCCAGCAGGTAGTTGTTGACCCAGTAGTTCCAGATCAGGTCGTTGGGGCGCATCCAGGCGAAGACCTTCGCCATGTCCCGACCCTCAAGCACTCCGGCCTGGTAGGAGTGGCGCTTGGCGGACTCCAGGGTCTGCTCGTCGACGAACAGCGCCACCTGGGAGTCCAGGGTGGTGTCCAGGACGCTGACCAGCAGGGTCAGGGAGTTGACCTTCTTCTCGCCGGTCGCCGCGTAGTGGCCGAGCAGGGCAGTGCAGGTGATGCCGCCGGAGCAGGCGCCCAGCATGTTGATGTCTTTGCTGCCGGTGATCGCGGTGACCACGTCGACCGCTTCCTTGAGCGCCTCGATGTAGGTCGACAGGCCCCACTCGCGTTGCGCCTTGGTCGGGTTACGCCAGCTGACGATGAAGGTCTGCAGGTTGTTGCGCAGGCAGAAGCGCGCCAGGCTTTTTTCCGGGCTCAGGTCGAATACGTAGAATTTGTTGATCTGCGGCGGTACCACCAGCAGGGGGCGCTCGTGAACCTGTTCGGTGATGGGCCGGTACTGGATCAGCTCCAGCACGTCGTTGCGAAAAATCACCGCACCTTCGGTGGTGCCCAGGCTCTTGCCGACTTCGAAGGCGCCCATGTTGACCTGGCTCGGCATGCCACCGTTGTGTACCAGGTCCTTGGCCAGGTGGGAGAGGCCGTCGAGCAGGCTCTTGCCGCCGGTCTCGAAGAAGCGTTTGACGGCAGCGGGGTTGGCCGCGCTGTTGGTCGGGGCCATGGCTTCGGTCATCAGGTTGATGACGAAGTGTCCGCGGTTGATGTCCTGCTCCGACAGGTTGCTGTCGCCGATCCAGTCGTGGAGCTCCTTGCGCCAGGCCAGGTAAGTTTGCAGGTAACGTTTGTAGAGCGGGTTCTGGCTCCAGGCCGGATCGTTGAAGCGACGGTCATCGCCTTCGGGTTGCAACTCGGATTTGCCGAACATCACATTCTTCAGCTCGAGGCCGAAATGGGCCACGTGCTTGACGCTGTGAATGGGTTGTTTGATGGCCTGGGTCAGCACCATACGGGCAGAGGTAAGCAGATCTTTGCGACGCAAGCCGATGACAGGATTGAGCCCCAAGGTGTTTTCCGAGGCTTGGCGTTTCAGGTCATCGTTATTCTTGTTACTCATCTACGACGCTCCATTGTCCTGAGACGAGTACCTGAGTCTTGCTGTGTAGTCACACAGCCAATGCCAGGTACTACTGCTCGGGTGACCGTTAATTGCACATCGCTGATTTTTTACATCAGGGAGCGCTGCACAGAACTTGCCAGCTCCATTGGTTACCCGAGTTTAATTTTTTTCGCAAGCGGGCCAATGGAGGGTCCTGGGCGGGAGCATTCAAGCAGATGAAATTAGAAAATGCCTTCTAATGAGCGTAAGCCCCGGTCTAGAGCATCAGCTTGACTACGGACTCACTCGGATCGCGGGACTTTCCGGCGGCTTTGAGTTCACCAAGATAATCTTCCCAGAGGGCGTCCTGGCGCTGTGCCAACTGGTAGAGGTAATCCCAGGTGAAGAGGCCGCTGTCGTGGCCGTCGTCGAAGGTCAGTTTCAGTGCGTACTGGCCGGCCGGTTCGACCTTGCTCAGTCCTACGCCGATCTTGCCAAATTGCAGGATGGGTTTGCCATGGCCCTGGACCTCGGCGGAGGGGGAGTGCACCCGAAGGAACTCGGCGCTCAGTTGATATTCCTCGCCGGAGGGATATTTGAGCGACAGGGTTTTCGAGGCTTTGTGCAGCTTGATATCGGTGGGAAGCGGGGTTGTCATGGGGCTGGTCGTCCGTCATTGCGAGGGACCTGTGGGAGCGAGCCGGCTCGCCCCCACAGGTCCCTTATCGCAGTAGAAGTGACCTACAGGATATAACGGGACAGGTCTTCGTTTTGCGCCAATTCGCCCAGGTGGCTGTTGACGTAGTCGGCGTCGATGCGGATCGGCTGGTCGCTGTGGGCGCTGGCCAGGTCGCCGGCACTGAACGAAACCTCTTCGAGCAGGCGCTCGAGCAGGGTGTGCAGGCGACGGGCACCGATGTTCTCGGTCTTCTCGTTGACCTGCCAGGCGATCTCGGCCAGGCGCTTGATGCCGTCCGGCTGGAACTCGATGGCCAGGCCTTCGGTTTTCAGCAGGGCGCAATACTGCTCGGTCAGGGATGCGTGCGGCTCGCTGAGGATACGCTCGAAGTCTTCCGGCGACAGGGCCTTGAGTTCAACGCGGATCGGCAGGCGGCCTTGCAGTTCAGGCACCAGGTCGCTCGGCTTGCTCAGGTGGAATGCACCGGAGGCGATAAACAGGATGTGGTCGGTCTTGACCATGCCCAGCTTGGTGTTGACTGTGCAGCCTTCGATCAGCGGCAGCAGGTCGCGCTGTACGCCTTCGCGGGAGACGTCGACGCCACCGGAATTGCCGCGCTTGGCGACCTTGTCGATTTCGTCGATGAACACGATGCCGTGCTGCTCGACCGCTTCCAGGGCCTTGGCCTTGAGTTCCTCGTCATTGACCAGGCGGCCGGCTTCTTCGTCGCGGACCAGCTTGAGCGCTTCCTTGACCTTGAGCTTGCGGTTCTTGCGCTTGCCCTTGCCCATGTTGGCGAACAGGCTCTGCAGCTGGTTGGTCATTTCTTCCATGCCCGGTGGCGCGGAGATATCGACGCCCGCGGCTTCGGCGACTTCGATTTCGATCTCCTTGTCATCCAGCTGGCCTTCGCGCAGGCGCTTGCGGAACAGTTGGCGGGTGTTGGAGTCCTGGGCCGGGGCTTCTTCGTTGTTGAAACCGGTGCGTGCCGGTGGCAACAGGGCATCGAGGATGCGCTCTTCGGCGGCGTCTTCGGCGCGGTGACGAACCTTGATCATTTCCTGTTCGCGCAGCAGCTTGATAGCGGCATCGGCCAGGTCACGAATGATCGACTCGACGTCGCGGCCAACGTAGCCGACTTCGGTGAACTTGGTGGCTTCGACCTTGATGAACGGTGCGTTGGCGAGCTTGGCCAGGCGCCGGGCGATTTCGGTTTTGCCGACACCGGTCGGGCCGATCATCAGGATGTTCTTGGGGGTGACTTCGACGCGCAGTTCTTCGGGCAGTTGCATCCGGCGCCAGCGGTTGCGCAGGGCGATGGCGACGGCGCGCTTGGCGTCGTCCTGGCCGATGATATGGCGATTGAGTTCGTGGACGATTTCACGGGGAGTCATGGACATAATAATTGGCGGACCTCAGGCAAGAGTGAGCGGTGGCGCGCAGCCACGCACGCTTACTCGGCGCAGTCCTGCTCCTCAATGGTCTGGGTGTGGTTGGTGAAGACACAGATGTCGCCGGCGATGCCGAGGGCGGTTTCGACGATTTCCCGGGCCGACAGGTCGGTTTTTTTCAGCAGGGCGCTGGCTGCCGCCTGGGCGTAACCACCGCCGGAACCCATGGCGATCAGGCCGTTCTCGGGTTCAACCACATCGCCATTGCCGGTGATAATCAGCGAGGCGTCTTTGTTGGCGACCGCGAGCATTGCTTCGAGGCGGCTCAGGGAGCGGTCGGTACGCCATTCTTTGGCGAGCTCGACCGCGGCACGGACCAGGTGGCCCTGATGTTTTTCCAGTTGGCCTTCAAAACGTTCGAAGAGGGTAAAGGCGTCGGCGGTGGCGCCAGCGAAACCGGCGATAACCTGGCCGTGGTACAGGCGACGAACTTTTTTCGCGTTGCCTTTCATCACGGTGTTGCCCAGGGAAACCTGGCCGTCGCCGCCCATGACGACTTTGCCGTGGCGGCGAACTGAAACGATGGTGGTCAAGGGAAGAGTCTCCACGCAGCGGGGCGAAAATGCCTTATGCCAACTCATATGGGGGTGCTGTGGCGTTTTTCAACTGCGCGGCGGTAGAGGGGACGAGTGGTGGTGGGTCGCAGGTCATCCTGGTGGGAGCGAGCCTGCTCGCGAAAGCGTTGTATCAGTCGCCATCAATGTTGACTGAATGTAGGCCTTCGCGAGCAGGCGGAGCGCCGTCCGACTCGCTCCCACAGGAGGGGGGGTGATCGTGCTGTCAGCGGCTCTGGCGTTGTTGTAACAACAGATTGCTGAAGCCGCTGCCCGCCAATTGTTTCTGGGCGGTGGTCAATTGTTCGCGGTTGCTGAACGGGCCGACCAGCACGCGGTACCAGGTTTCGTCCTTGACCGTGCCGGACTCGACCGAAACCGCCTGGCCGAGCAGGATGATCTGTGCACGGACCCGGTCGGCGTCGGCTTCCTTGCGGAACGAGCCGGCCTGCAGGAAGAACTTGGTCACCGGGGCCGCCTTGGCCACCGGAGGCGCAGGCGGTGGGGTCAGGCCGCTCAAGGCTGCCTGGGCGCGCGCGGTGTCGATCTTCGCCGCTTCTGCTGGCGTAACCGGTGCCACGGGCGCGGTCTGCGGTGTTGGCAGGGTTTTTTCAGGCACGGCGTCCGGCGGCACAATCACTTCCGATTCCGGCAGCAGGGTGTAGAAGTCGTACTTGGGCTTCACCGGTTGCTGTGGGCTCGGCGGGGTCTTGTTGGCCTCGGCCATGCGCGTGGCTTTCTGTTCTTCCTGCTTGACCCGCTTGACGTCATCGCCCTTGCCCGGCTCCAGCTTCATCAGGAACACGATGAAGGCGCCCACGGTCAGGCCGATGGCCATCCATAGCCAGCCCGGAATCGGCTGTTTTGCAGGAGCTTGGTAACGGCTGGCGCCACGCTTGGGTGCAGGTTTTTTCTTGGCAGCCAACTTACATACGCTCCAGTGTTTCCAGGCCCAAGAGTTCCAGGCCTTGCTTGAGGGTGCGACCGGTCAGCGCGGCGAGGCGCAAGCGGCTCTGCATCTGTGCCGGGGTTTCGGCGCTGAGGATCGGGCAGTTCTCGTAGAAGCTGGAGAACAGCCCGGCAACGTCGTACAGGTAAGTGCAAAGGATGTGCGGCGTGCCTTTCTCGGCGACGTTGTTCAGCACTTCACCGAACTGCGCCAGCTTGGCTGCCAGTTCGTGTTCGTGCGCGGCCTCGAGGACGATCTGCCCTTGGACTTCGTTGAAATCCTTGCCCAGTTTGCGGAACACGCCAGCCACGCGGGTGTAGGCGTACAGCAGGTAAGGCGCGGTATTGCCTTCGAAATTGAGCATCAGGTCGAAGTTGAAGCTGTAGTCGCTGGTGCGGTGCTTGGACAGGTCGGCGTATTTCACCGCACCGATGCCCACCACCTTGGCGATGTTGCGCAGGTCGGCCTCGGCCAGCTCCGGGTTCTTTTCCTTGACCAGGGTGTAGGCGCGCTCCTTGGCTTCGTTGAGCAGGTCGATCAGCTTCACGGTGCCGCCATCACGGGTCTTGAACGGACGGCCATCAGCGCCGTTCATGGTGCCGAAGCCCATGTGTTCCATTTCCATTGGATGGGTCACGAAGCCGGCCATGCGTGCCACGGCGAATACTTGCTGGAAGTGCAGGGCCTGGCGCTGGTCGACGAAGTACAGGGCGCGGTCGGCCTTGAGCACGCCGCTGCGGTAGCGCACGGCGGCCAGGTCAGTGGTGGCGTACAGGTAGCCGCCATCGGCCTTGACGATAATCACCGGCAGCGGGTCGCCGTCGGCATTCTTGAATTCGTCGAGGAACACGCACTGGGCGCCGTTGCTCTCGACCAGCATGCCTTTGGCCTTGAGGTCGTTGACCACATTGATCAGGTCGTCGTTGTAGGCGCTTTCGCCCATGACGTCGGCCATGGTCAGCTTGACGTTCAGTTGTTCGTAGATTTTCTGGCAGTGCGACAGCGAGATGTCCTTGAACTTGGTCCACAGGGCCAGGCATTCCGGGTCGCCGGCTTGCAGCTTGACCACCAGGCCACGGGCGCGGTCGGCGAACTCTGCGGATTCGTCGAAACGTTGCTTGGCGGCGCGGTAGAAGTTCTCCAGGTCCGACAGCTCGTCGCTGGTGATCGGGTTTTCCTGCAGGTAGGCCATCAGCATGCCGAACTGAGTGCCCCAGTCGCCCACGTGGTTCTGGCGGATCACGGTGTCGCCGAGGAACTCCAGCACGCGGGCCACGCCGTCGCCGATGATGGTCGAGCGCAAGTGGCCGACATGCATCTCTTTGGCCAGGTTCGGGGCCGACAGGTCAACCACGGTGCGCTGCACGGGACCGGCCTTGCGCACGCCGACTTTGGCGTCGGCCAGGGCCGCATCCAGGCGCGATGCCAGGGCCTGGGTGTTCTGGAAGAAATTGAGGAACCCCGGGCCGGCGATTTCTGCCTTGCTGACGTTTTCGTCGGCCGGCAGGGCGGCAATGATTTTTTCCGCCAGGTCGCGGGGTTTCATGCCGGCCGGCTTGGCCAGCATCATGGCGATGTTGCTGGCGAAGTCACCGTGGGTCTTGTCACGGGAGTTCTCCACCTGAATCGCCGGCGTCAGGCCTTCAGGCAACACACCGTCGGTAACGAGTTGGGTGAGGGCTTGCTGGATCAACTGGCGAATGGTGTCTTTCATGGTCTTCTCTTTCAACCGCAAAGCGGCGGCGCGTCAATGCGCAGGTGGAAAAACTGGACATTATCCCTTGCGAAGTCGGGCTTGCCAACCTTAGCAGGCCGGTTACGGATATGTGGTGACAAATCGGCTGCCATGGCGGGCAGACGACTTGCAGGCGGTCAATACAAATCGACGGGGTCGACATCCAGCGACCAGCGCACCGCGCGAGCGCTGGGCATCTGCTCCAGCACCAGTAGCCAGCTGCTTAACAGTCGATGCAGGGGCGCTCGGGCCGTGGCTTGCAGCAACAGTTGCGCGCGATAGCGTCCGGCGCGGCGTTCCATCGGTGCGGGCACCGGGCCCAGCAGCTCGATGCCACTGAGGTTCTGCTCGGCCAGCAACCGCTCCGCCTCGCTGCAGGCCTCGTCGAGGAAACCTTCGGCCTGCCCGGGCTTGTGCGCTTCGGCGCGCAGCAATGCCAGGTGAGCAAAAGGCGGCAGCCCCGCGGCGCGGCGTTCGCTCAGGGCCTGTTCGGCAAAGGCGAAGTAGCCCTGCTCGGTCAGTTGCACCAGCAACGGATGGTCCGCCAGGTGGGTCTGGATGATCACCTTGCCCGGCTCTTCGGCGCGCCCGGCGCGTCCGGCAACCTGGACAATCAACTGGGCCATGCGCTCGCTGGCGCGGAAGTCGCCGGAAAACAGGCCGCCGTCGGCATCGAGAATCGACACCAGGGTGACGCGGGGAAAGTGGTGTCCCTTGGCGAGCATCTGGGTGCCGACCAGAATGCACGGCTGGCCTTTCTGGATGGTGGCGAACAGTTGGTTCATCGCGTCCTTGCGCGACGTACTGTCGCGGTCGACCCGCAGCACCGGAAAGTCGGGGAACAGGATGCCCAGGCGTTCCTCGGCGCGTTCGGTGCCAGCACCCACTGGGCGCAAGTCGACTTTGCCGCACTTGGGGCAATGCCGCGGGACGCGTTCGACATAACCACAATGGTGGCAGCGCAGCTCGCCGGAGCGTTGGTGCACGGTCATCCGTGCATCGCAGCGCTGGCATTCAGACATCCAGCCACAATCGTGGCACAGCAGGGTTGGGGCAAAGCCGCGGCGATTGAGAAATACCAGCACTTGCTGGCCGGCGGCGAGGGTCTGGCCAATGGCTTGTTGCATCGGCCCGGAAATGCCGCTGTCCAGCGGACGGCTTTTCACATCCAGGCGCAGGAAGCGCGGCTGTTTTGCGCCGCCGGCACGCTCATTCAGGCGCAGCAGGCCGTAACGACCGGTGTAGGCGTTGTGCAGGCTTTCCAGGGACGGCGTCGCGGAGCCAAGGACGATCGGAATGTTTTCCTGGCGGGCTCGCACCAGTGCCAGGTCGCGGGCGTGGTAGCGCAAGCCTTCCTGCTGTTTATAGGAGCCGTCGTGCTCTTCATCGATGATGATCAGGCCAGGGCTCTTCATGGGCGTGAACAATGCCGAGCGAGTGCCGATGATAATGTCGGCATCGCCGTCGCGGGCGGCCAGCCAGGCCTCCAGGCGCTCGCGGTCGTTGACTGCCGAGTGCACCAGGGCGATTCGCGCATTAAAACGCTGCTCGAAGCGCGCCAGGGTCTGCGGTCCGAGATTGATCTCCGGGATCAGGACCAGCGCCTGTTTACCGGCCTCCAGGGTTTTGCGGATCAGTTGCAAATACACTTCGGTCTTGCCGCTGCCCGTCACGCCGGCCAGGAGAAAGGCATGGAAACTGTCCAGGCCAGCGCTGACGGCTTCGTAGGCGGCGCGCTGCTCCGGATTCAAAGGCAGTTCCGGCTGGGCCAGCCAGTGTTCGTGACGCTCGCCGGGGGCGTGCTTGCGGATCTCCACCTGCACCAGTTCCTTGGCCAGCAGCAGGTCGAGGCTGTCCTTGCTCAGCATCAGCTTGCTCAACAACTGATGGGCCACGCCGTGGGGATGCTGGGCCAGGGTCGCCAGGGCTTCGCGCTGGCGCGGGGCGCGAGCGATGCGCGGGTCGTCGAGCCTGGCCCCGGGGCTGATCGACCAGAAGCGCTCCTGGCGCGCCTCGGCCAGTTCGCCCTGGCGCAGCAGGACCGGCAAGGCCCAGCTCAGGGTGTCGCCGAGGCTGTGCTGGTAGTACTGGGAGGTCCACAGGCACAGCTTGAACAATGACGCCGGCAGCGGTGGCGTGGCATCCAGCAGCGCGAGGGCCGGCTTGAGCTTTTCTGCCGGGACTTCGCTGTGGTCGGTGACCTCCACCAGGATGCCGATCATCTCGCGCCGGCCGAAAGGTACCCGCAGGCGCATCCCAGGGTGCAACTGCGCCCGCAGCACGCCCGCCGGGGCGCGGTAATCGAACAGGCGGCGCAAGGGCGAAGGCAGGGCGAGGCGCAGGATGGCGTCGGGCACGCGGGGGATTCTCTATAGGACGGGCGGTGAAGAAGGGCCGGAGCCTAGCAGACGGTCGGCATCAGGGACAGCTTGCGTGATTTGGAAGGTCTGGTAGAATCCGCGGCCTAATTACGTGCGGTATTCAACAATGGTGTTGAGTGGCGGCACGCTAGCCTGAGGAATCACCATGAAAGCCGATATCCATCCAACATACGAAATCACCGCAGTTACCTGCAGCTGTGGCAACAAGTTCGAAACTCGTTCGAACCTGGCCAAGCCTCTGGCGATCGACGTATGCAACGAGTGCCACCCGTTCTACACCGGTAAGCAGAAGACTCTGGATACTGGCGGCCGTGTACAGCGCTTCGCAGATCGCTTCGGTGCTTTCGGCGCGAAAAAGGCCTAAGGCCAATCAGCCTGGAAGGCCATTGCGGCTTTTGCAGATTGATGAAAAAGGCGTCCCTGGTGGACGCCTTTTTTTATGCCCGGGATTTGTCGCGGGGCCTGAAGAGAGCCTGTTGTGGTGCTGCCCAGTCACTTGCGGGCAGGCTTGGATAAATAATTGTAGACATTTTTTATGGCGATTGTGAACAGTTGAGCCCTTGTGTTCCGTGGCTCTTGGCCCAAAGTCGTAGGGCAGGGCGCTTGACAGGGGTGACTGGTCAGTCTTGTGGGGACTTTGCCAGGCGCGTATCCTCGCTGACCAGTCTGTCCAACAGTAAAAAGCGGAATGCCCCCATGTCTGATCTGAAAACTGCCGCTCTCGAATATCATGCCCATCCTCGTCCAGGGAAGCTGAGTGTCGAGCTCACCAAGGCCACCGCTACCGCTCGCGACCTGTCGCTGGCCTACAGCCCCGGCGTAGCCGAACCAGTTCGCGAAATCGCCCGCGATCCTGAACTGGCCTACAAGTACACCGGTAAAGGCAACCTGGTTGCAGTGATTTCCGATGGCACCGCGATTCTCGGCCTGGGTAACCTCGGCCCATTGGCTTCCAAGCCAGTCATGGAAGGCAAGGGTGTACTGTTCAAGCGTTTCGCTGGTATCGACGTGTTCGACATCGAAGTCGACTCCGAGAGCCCGCAAGCCTTCATCGACACCGTCAAGCGCATCTCCATCACCTTCGGTGGCATCAACCTGGAAGACATCAAGGCCCCTGAGTGCTTTGAGATCGAACGTGCTCTGATCGAGCAGTGCGATATTCCGGTGTTCCACGATGACCAGCACGGTACCGCGATCGTAACCGCGGCCGGCATGATCAATGCCCTGGAAATCGCTGGCAAGACCCTTGCCGATGCCAAGATCGTTTGCCTGGGTGCAGGCGCTGCGGCCATCTCCTGCATGAAATTGCTGGTGAGCATGGGCGCCAACATCGAAAACATCTACATGGTCGACCGTACCGGCGTGATCCACTCCGGCCGTGACGACCTGAACCAGTACAAGGCAGTCTTCGCTCACGCGACCGACAAGCGCACCCTGGCTGACGCCCTGCAAGGCGCAGACGTGTTCGTTGGCCTGTCCGGCCCGAACCTGTTGAGCGCTGAAGGCCTGAAGTCCATGGCGGCCAACCCGATCGTGTTCGCCTGCTCCAACCCTGATCCAGAGATCGCCCCGGAACTGGCGCACGCCACCCGTGACGACGTGATCATGGCCACTGGTCGTTCGGACTACCCGAACCAGGTCAACAACGTACTGGGCTTCCCGTTCATCTTCCGTGGTGCCCTGGACGTTCGCGCCAAGCGCATCAACGAAGAAATGAAAGTAGCCGCTGCCAACGCCCTGCGTGAACTGGCCAAGCTGCCTGTGCCACAGGAAGTGTGCGATGCCTACGGCGGCATCAAGCTGGAATTCGGTCGTGAGTACATCATCCCGAAACCAATGGATGCCCGCCTGATCACCGTGATCTCCGATGCCGTGGCCAAGGCCGCCATCGAGACCGGCGTAGCGACCCTGCCGTATCCGAAGAACTACCCGCTGAAAAGCGTGGATGATGTGTTCAACGGCTGAGTAGCAGTCCCATAAAAAACCCTGGCTGAAGAGCCAGGGTTTTTTTATGGGTAAGCTTCAAGCTTCAAGCTTCAAGCTTCAAGCTTCAAGCTTCAAGCTGCAAGTCAGGAGCGGCGCATCACTGCTTTTCTCTTGTAGCTCGTAGCTCGTAGCTCGTAGCTCGTAGCTCGCAGCTTGCACCTGCACCTCTAGAACAAATCGATCGGCGCCACTTCGTCTGCCGGCAGTGGGCTGCCCGGGGCGCTGCCGTTGCCCAGCTCGCTGCCGGTCGGAGGCGTGTCTTCGGCCTTGAACAGTTCGAAGTAGGCGCCTGGCGTGCCTGGGGAGGCGGCGCGACCGCTGACCGGGTCTACCCGCAGGCTGAGGATGCCCTCGGGCTCTGGCTGGGTGTGTGGCGGCTTGTCCTTGAGGGCGGCGCCCATGTAGCTCATCCAGATCGGCAGCGCGACGGTGCCACCGAACTCGCGCCGGCCGAGACTTTCCGGCTGGTCGAAACCGGTCCAGACAGTGGTCACGTAGTCGGCGTTGTAACCGGAGAACCAGGCGTCCTTGGACTCGTTGGTGGTGCCGGTCTTGCCCGCGAGGTCGCTACGACCCAGGGCCAGGGCGCGACGGCCGGTGCCGCGCTTGATCACGTCTTCCAGCATGCTGTTGAGGATGTAGGTGGTGCGCGGGTCGACGATACGCTCCGCGATCGCCGGTGCCTGTTCGAGTGCTGGTGCGGCCGGGGCTTCGCCTGGCGTGGCGTCGACAGTAAAGGTCTCGGCGGTCGGCGCGGCGATACCGTTGCTGGCGATATCGCCCTTGGGCACGCTCGGCGGGTTGGCGACGAACAGCGTGTCGCCATTGCGGCTTTCGATCTTGTCGATGATGTACGGGGTGATCTTGTAGCCGCCGTTGGCGAACGTGCTCCAGCCGGTGGCGATCTCCATGGGCGTCAGGGTTGCGGTGCCCAGTGCCAGCGACAGGTTCGGCGGCAGGTCCTGCTTGTTGAAGCCGAAGCGGCTGATGTAATCGATGGTCTTGCTGACGCCCATCGCTTGCAGCAGGCGGATCGAGACCAGGTTGCGCGACTTGTACAGAGCTTCGCGCATGCGGATCGGGCCGAGGAAGGTGTTGGTGTCGTTCTTCGGGCGCCAGACCTTGTCCAGGTACTCGTCGACGAACACGATCGGCGCATCATTGACCAGGGTCGCTGCGGTGTAGCCGCTATCCAGCGCCGCACTGTAGACGAATGGCTTGAAGCTCGAGCCTGGCTGGCGCTTGGCCTGCATGGCGCGGTTGTAGTTGCTCTGCTCGAAAGCGAAGCCGCCGACCAGGGCGCGGATCGCACCGTTTTGCGGGTCCAGGGACACCAGTGCGCCTTGGGCGACCGGAATTTGTTTGAAATGCAGGCTGTTGTCGGGCTGGCGCTGGACGCGGATCAGGTCGCCGACCTGGGCCACATCGGACGGTTGGCGCGGATTAGGCCCCATGCTGTTGGTGTTGAGGAATGGCCGGGCCCATTTCATGCTGTCCCAGGCCACGTGCTCTGCGCCGGTGCGGGTCAGCACCTGCAAGCCATTCTTGTCGACCTCGGTGACGATGGCCGGCTCAAGGCTGCTGATGGTGCGCTGCTTGGTCAGCTCGCTGGCCCAGGCGTCGGGCGTCTTGCCGGGCAGGCGGGATTCGGGGCCGCGGTAGCCGTGACGCTGGTCGTAGGTGATGAGGCCTTCATGCACGGCAGTGTTGGCCATTTCCTGAAGGTTGCTCGGCACGGTCGTGGTGACCCGGAAACCTTCGGTGTAGGCGTCGCTGCCGTAGCGTCCGACCATTTCGGCGCGGGCCATTTCGGCGATGTAGGGGGCGTTCACTTCCGGAGTCGGCACGTGGTAGCTGGCATTGAGCGGCTCATTGACCGCAGCTTGATACGCTGCCTCGTCGATTTTGCCGAGCTTGTACATGCGCCCCAGGATCCAGTCGCGACGTTCCTTGCTGCGCGCCGGGTTGGCCAGCGGGTTGAAGCGCGAAGGGGCCTTGGGCAGGCCGGCAATCATCGCCATCTGCGCCAGGCTGACGTCGCGGATCGACTTGCCGTAATACACCTGCGCCGCCGCCTCGATGCCGTAGGCGCGGTTACCCAGGTAGATCTTGTTGACGTAGAGCTCGAGGATCTCGTCCTTGGTCAGTTGACGCTCGATTTGCAGGGCCAGGAGGATCTCGGTGGTCTTGCGCGAGAAGCTGCGTTCGCTGGTCAGGAAGAAGTTCTTCGCCACCTGCATGGTGATGGTGCTGCCGCCGGACTGGATGTGTCCGCTTTTTACCAACTGCGTGGCGGCACGCATCAGGCTGCTCGGGTCGACGCCGTAGTGATTGGCGAAGTTGTCGTCTTCAGCACTTAGTAACGCATTAATGAAATTGGGTGGAATGTCGGCGAAACGTATGGGATTGCGGCGCATCTCGCCGAATTCTGCGATCAGTTTGCCGTCGCTGCTGTAGACCCGCAATGGAATCTGCAACTGGATACTTCGCAGTGCCTCCACTGACGGCAGTCCGGGACTAAGGTAAAGAAACGCCCCGCTCAGACCCAGCAGCAGTCCGCAGAAAACAGCGACGATGGACCACCCGAAAAATTTCAGCAGACGAATCAAGGCTTTTGGATATCCAGGGCAAAGAATGAATTTGGCGTCAGGGCATTCAGGGAAAACAAGGAGCGGCCTGCGCTTGAAGAAAGCGGAAAAAAACGCTGGGCATTATAAGCATTTTTCCGCTTAAAGCGCATTTGGCCACGCTGTCAAGACGTTGCGATTGCCTGCAAGGCCGGCAAAGCACGCGTAACTCACGGAAAGTCATAGGGAATTGACTGTGCCACGACTCTTCAGGAAAAAACCTAGAACCCTCTTGGGTATCGACATCGACGCCGCCTCGGTCAGGCTGGTCGAATTAAGCCGCTCAGGCGCGTGTTATCGGCTCGAGACCTACGCAATAGAGCCGTTGCCGGCGAATGCAGTGGTGGAGGCCGCCATTGTTCAAGTGGAGGTCGTGGGGCAGGCATTGGCCCGCGCATGGCTGAAAGCCGGGACCCGGGTGCGCAATGTAGCAGTGGCGGTTTCCGGATCGGCGGTCATCACCAAGACCCTGGAAATGCCAGCGGGAATGACGAACGACGACCTGGAAAGCCAGTTGAAGCTGGACGCGGACCAGTACATTCCCTATCCCCTCGATGACATGGCCCTGGATTTCCAGGTCCAGGGAATCTCGCGGCACAATCCGGGGCAGGTCGAGGTGTTGCTGGCGGCCTGTCGCAAGGATCATGTCGAGTTGCTTGAGGCCGCGCTGGAACTGGCTGGGCTGACGGCGCGGGTGGTGGATATCCAGGCGCATGCGCTGGCGCGTTGCGTGGATCTGCTGGCAACGCCGCCGGACGGTGCCCAGGCGCAGTCGCTAGTGGCGCTGGTCGAGATTGGCAACGGTCTGTCGACTTTAAGCGTGATAAGCGCTGGCCAGATCCTGTATGCCCGCGAACAACTGCTGGGTGCGCACCAACTGAACCAGGCCGGTGAGCCGAGCTACGGGTTTGCTCTCGAACCGGCAGGAGTGGCGACGCAGCCGGGTGGGCTGGACCTGTCTCGCGATGCTGAGGTATTGGCGCAACAGCTATCGCGCTCATTGCAGGAGTTTTTCGCCTTGGGCCAGCACGGCGCAGTCGAGCATATCCTGCTGGCCGCAGGGGCCTGCGCGGTGGCCGGGCTGGATCGCCTGCTCGAACAGCATCTGGGCATCCCGACCCGGGTGGCCAATCCTTTTGCCGGCATGGCCTTGGGCAGTGCGGTCGATGCTGCGGCACTCGCCCACAATGCGCCCGGGTTGATGGTCGCCTGCGGTCTGGCGTTAAGGAGCTTTGACTGATGGCCAGGATCAATCTTCTGCCATGGCGTGAAAAGCAGCGCGAGGTGCGGCACCAACATTTCTTGTGGCAGTTGGTCGGTATCGCCGTAGTTGCGACCGGCCTCATCGTGCTGGGCGAGCGCATCCTTGACCGCGCCATCGAGCAGCAAGCTTCGCGCAACGCCTACCTTGGTGCCCGCATTGCCAGCCTGGATGAGCGGATCAGCCAGATCAGCGATCTACAAGCCCGGCGCGAGCAGTTGCTGGCGCGGTTGCAGATCATTCAGGGTCTGCAAGGTAATCGGCCGGCCAGTGTCAGGCTCTTCGATCAATTGACCCGCGCACTGCCCGATGGTGTGTATTTCACCGAGTTGGGGAGGGTCGGCAAGACGCTGTCGATCGGCGGTGTGGCCGAGTCCAATGCCCAGGTTTCGCAGCTCCTGCGTAGCCTTGCGGCCGCGGGTGGCCTGGCTGTTCCTGTGCTGGAGGAGGTTAAAACAGCAAGCGCTGGCGACGAGGACTCGACCAGTGTTTTTCGCTTGACCGTGGCTCAGGCGCAAGCCGGCGTGGAGGCATGAGGCGGCTCCCATGGTTGACCCTCGATGGCCTGAACATGCACAACATGGCGACCTGGCCGGCGCTGGGCAAAGCCCTGCTGGGCGTGCTGGTTATGGTGGTGCTGCTGGTCCTGGGCTATAGCTTCTATTTGCGCGAACTGCAGGCGCGGCTGGTACTTGCCCGCGCCGGGGAGGCCGAACTCAAGCAGGTATTTGTGAGCAAGGCGCACCAAGCGGCCCATTTACAGCCTCACCTCGAGCAGATGAGGACTATGCAAAGCGCCTTCGCCACGCTGTTGCGGCAACTGCCCGGCGACACTGAGATGCCAGGGTTGCTGGAGGACATCAGTCGTGCAGGCTCGGGCAGTGGTCTGGAGCTGGAAGAGATCAAGTTGTTGCCCGAGGTCAACCAGCCGTTCTACGTCGAGCTGCCAATCCAGATCAGCGCGAGGGGGGCCTACCATGACCTGGCGGCGTTCGTCAGCGCTGTCTCGGCCTTACCGCGGATCGTCACGCTGCACGACTTCAGCATTCGCCCGCTGGATTCCAGCGAGGGTCCGACGCTGCGCATGAACATCCTGGCAAGAACCTATCGCTCCGCCGACAGCGGGCAGCAACCATGAACACGGTGCGTTGCGGGTGCTTGGCGTTGTTGCTCGGTGGTCTGGCTGGCTGTGGTGGTGAGCGCGATTTCAGTGATCTGGACACCTACATGGATGAAGCGCGCCTTGAATTGCCCGGCCCTCTCGAAGCCGTGCCGACGTGGGCGTCGTACCCGGTGTTCAGTTACGGCGCGGCGTCGCTGCGCAGTCCGTTCTCGCCGCAGGTCACGACGGGCGAGGAGGGGCTGCTGCGGGGCGAGCCAAGGGGTGAGCCGGATCGACTGCGCCCCCGCCAGCACCTCGAGCGCTTCAGCATCGAGCAGTTTGAAATGGTCGGCACCATGGTCGGTGCCTCGGGGGCGTATGCCCTGCTGCGCGGTGCGGGTGCGGTGCATCGGCTCAAGGTGGGTGACTACCTCGGGCGCAATGAAGGCCGAGTGGTATCGGTCAGCGAGACCCGGGTCGAGGTGGTCGAGCTGGTGCCCGACGGCCAGGGCGCCTGGCTGGAACGACCACGCAGCCTTTCCTTGAACACGCACTCCTAGTGGAGCTCTAACCATGTACAGGATTTTTTCGTCCCTCGGTGTGGCGCTATGGATTGCGCTGCTGTCACCGGGGTTGTTGGCCAGTTCCAGGGCGCTGGATATTGTCGCGCCACCCGGTGATCAGCGCGCCGAACGTCATGCCTTCAGTGGCGAAAGGTTGTCGTTGAATTTCCAGGACATCGAAGTGCGTTCGGTGCTGCAACTGATCGCCGACTTCACTGGCCTCAACCTGGTGGCCAGCGACTCGGTGCAGGGCAGCATCACGCTGCGCCTGGATAACGTGCCCTGGGACCAGGCGCTGGACCTGGTACTCAAGACCAAGGGCCTGGACCAGCGTCGGGCTGGCAACGTCCTGCTGGTCGCCCCGGCACAGGAAATTGCCGCCCGTGAGCGGCAGACGCTGGAGTCGCAGCGGCAACTGGCCGAACTCGCCCCACTGCGGCGTGAGCTGTTGCAGGTCAATTACGCCAAGGCCACTGAAATAGCCCGGCTGTTCCAGTCAGTGACCAATGCCCAGGACCGACTCGACGAGCGAGGCACGCTGACGGTGGATGAGCGAACCAACAACATCATCGCCTTCCAGACCCAGGATCGAATGGACGAGCTACGACGGATCGTCACGCAACTGGATGTGCCGGTACGCCAGGTGATGATCGAGGCGCGGATAGTCGAGGCCAATGTCGATTACGACAAGAGTCTGGGCGTGCGCTGGGGTGGTGCGATGGGCCGGGGCAACTGGAGTGCCTCCGGGGTTGGCGGCGATGGAGCGGCTCTGCTCAGCTCGGGCAGCGCGCCATTTGTCGATATGGGGGCAGCGGGTGCTACCTCGGGGCTGGGCATTGCATTCATTACCGATAACCTGCTGCTCGACCTTGAACTGTCGGCCATGGAGAAAACCGGCAACGGCGAAGTCGTCTCGCAACCCAAGGTGGTGACTGCCGACAAGGAAACCGCGAAGATCCTCAAGGGCACTGAAATTCCTTATCAGGAGAGCAGCTCCAGCGGCGCCACCTCGGTGTCGTTCAAGGAGGCTTCGCTGTCGCTGGAGGTGACGCCGCAGATCACCCCGGACAATCGCATCATCATGGAGGTCAAGGTCACCAAGGACGAGCCCGATTACCTGAACAAGGTGCAGGATGTGCCGCCGATCAAGAAAAACGAGGTCAATGCCAAGGTGCTGGTGGTCGATGGGGAAACCATCGTCATAGGCGGGGTTTTCTCAAATACTCAAAGCAAGGTTGTAGATAAGGTGCCATTTCTTGGTGATGTGCCGTATCTTGGCCGCCTTTTCCGGCGTGACGTGGTGTCGGAGAGAAAATCCGAGCTGCTGGTATTTCTCACTCCGCGTATCATGAATAACCAGGCGATTGCTGTGAGTCATTGATTCTGTGCGAAATTTGATTCTTGTTGGGCCAATGGGTGCGGGTAAAAGCACCATCGGCCGCTTGCTGGCCAAAGAGCTGCGTCTGCCGTTCAAGGATTCCGATAAGGAAATTGAATTGCGCACAGGCGCCAATATCCCGTGGATCTTCGATAAGGAAGGCGAACCCGGCTTTCGTGATCGCGAGCAGGCGATGATCGCCGAGCTCTGTGAGCTCGATGGCGTGGTGCTGGCGACCGGCGGTGGTGCGGTCATGCGCGAAGCCAATCGTCGGGCGCTGCACGCCGGCGGTCGCGTGGTCTACTTGCACGCCTCGGTCGAGCAGCAGGTCGGGCGCACCGCGCGCGACCGCAATCGTCCCTTGCTGCGTACCGCTGATCCGGCAAAAACCCTGCGTGACTTGCTGGCCCTGCGCGATCCGCTGTATCGGGAAATCGCCGACCTGGTGGTGCAAACCGATGAGCGGCCGCCGCGGATGGTGGTGCTGGATATTCTGGAACGCTTGCAGCAGCTACCTCCCCGTTAATCCGCAGGGCGAAATGCGCTATCCTCGGCGTCGCGCCATGGCGGCAGTCGGGTGTGGCGCATGGCTAGCACGCCACGTCACACAGGCAGACGTGGCCAGTCGATAACATAAGGCAGGACGCCTGATTCCAACTTACTGTGGGGACACATGCAGACACTTAAGGTTGATCTAGGCGAGCGTAGCTACCCGATCCATATTGGCGAAGGGTTGCTGGATCAGCCCGAGTTGCTGGCGCCACACATCGCCGGACGGCAGGTGGCAATCATCTCCAACGAGACCGTTGCCCCGCTGTATCTGGAGCGCTTGACCCGCAGCCTGGCGCAGTTCTCGGTCATTTCCGTGGTACTGCCCGACGGCGAAGCCTTCAAGAACTGGGAAACCCTGCAAAGCATATTCGACGGCCTGCTGACCGCACGCCATGACCGCCGCACCACCGTGATCGCCCTGGGCGGCGGAGTGATTGGCGACATGGCCGGGTTCGCTGCCGCCTGTTACCAGCGGGGCGTGGACTTCATCCAAGTACCGACCACCCTGTTGTCGCAAGTCGACTCCTCGGTGGGCGGCAAGACCGGTATCAACCATCCGCTGGGCAAGAACATGGTCGGCGCCTTCTATCAGCCCAACGTGGTGCTGATCGATACCGCCACCCTTAATACACTGCCGGAGCGCGAGCTGTCCGCGGGCCTGGCCGAAGTCATCAAGTACGGTTTGATCTGCGACGAGCCGTTCCTCACCTGGCTCGAAGAAAACGTTGACCGCCTGCGGGCCCTGGACCAGGACGCCCTGACCTATGCGATCGCGCGCTCCTGTGCAGCCAAGGCCGCGGTGGTCGGTGCCGACGAGCGTGAGACCGGCGTGCGCGCCACTCTCAATCTGGGGCACACCTTCGGTCACGCCATCGAAACCCACATGGGCTATGGTGTGTGGCTACATGGTGAGGCGGTCGCTGCTGGCACCGTAATGGCCCTGGAGATGTCCTCGCGCCTGGGCTGGATCACTCCCAAGGAGCGTGACCGTGGCATTGCCCTGTTCCTGCGCGCCGGGTTGCCGGTGATCCCGCCGCCAGAGATGAGCGAAGCCGATTTTCTCGAACACATGGCAATCGACAAGAAAGTAATCGACGGACGTCTGCGCCTGGTGCTGCTGCGCCGCATGGGCGAGGCAGTCGTGACCGACGATTATCCGAAAGAGATTTTACAGGCAACGCTGGGAGCGGATTACCGTGCCCTGGCTCAGCTGAAAGGTTAATAAGATCACAATGACCAGTTTGCATGCCGACGAGGCGTTCCTAGGCCACTACCAGTTGAACCACGACCCCTTTGCTCCGCGGGTGCCTGGCTTCAAGTTTTTCCCTGCCCAGCGCAAACCGGTGCTGGGGCAACTGCATCACCTGGCCCGCTACAGCCAGTTATTGCTGGTGGTCACTGGCCCGTTGGGCAGTGGCAAGACCCTGTTGCGCCAGGCGCTGGTGGCCAGCACCAACAAACAGTCGGTGCAGAGCGTGGTGGTTTCCGCCCGTGGTGCCGGCGACGCAGCGGGTGTGCTGCGTCAGGTAGCCCAGTCCCTGGATGTCGCCCAGGCGGAAGTCGGCGCGATCCTCAAGCAAGTGGTGCAACTGGCGCTGACCGGCCAGGAGGTCTATCTGCTGGTGGATGATGCCGAGCAGCTCGACGAATCGGCGCTTGAGGCTTTGTTGGCCTTGGCTGCTGGCGCCCCGGAAGGCCGCCCGCATGTGTTCCTGTTTGGCGAGCCTTCGCTGATCGCCGGGCTTGAGCAGTTGAGCACCGAGGAAGAGCGCTTCCACGTGATCGAGCTGCAGCCCTACGCGGAAGAAGAAACCCGCGAATACCTGGCCCAGCGTCTTGAGGGTGCGGGCAGGGGAATCGAACTTTTTACCGCTAATCAGATCTCTGAGATTCACGAAAGCTCCGACGGCTGGCCTGGAAACATCAACCAGGTTGCCCGCGATGCGATGATCGAAGCCATGATTGCTAGCCGCTCCGCGGTCAAGCGTCCAAGTATGGGGTTCAACATGCCGAAGAAACACGTATTGGCGATATCCGCCGTAGTCGTGGTCGCGGTGGCTGCCGCCTGGTTGCTGCCAGGTCGCAACAAGACACCAACCACCGGAGCTCCTGCCAACGAGCAGGCGCAGTTGCCCCTGGGTCAGGGTGCCAACGGCGGTGCGCCGTCGGTCGAATTCGCCGGCAATACCCAGCCAATGCCCTTGCCGTTGGTCGGCCAGTCGCAGCCGGTTATGCGCGGTCCTTTGGCTGAAGCTGCCGGTGGCATCACCGAGGGCGATGATGGCGTGCCGCTCGAAGGCTCCAGCAGTGTTCCGCCGACCGTGACCACCATTGCTCCGCCAAGCGGCGTGCCTGCCGGTCCTGCGCCGACGCCCGCGGCCAAGCCGGTGCCTGCGCCAACCCAGGTCGCGACGGCCAAGCCTGCCCCGGCCCCAGTGGCCAAGCCGGCACCCGCGCCTGTGGTCAAGCCAGCGCCGGTGACCAAGCCAGTAGAGAAGCCAGCCACTGTCGCCAAGGCAGCGCCGGCAGCCGGTGGCACCTGGTATGCCGGTCAGAAGCCGGGTAACTACGTGGTACAAATCCTCGGCACCAGCTCGGAAGCCTCGGCCCAGAGCTTCGTCAAGGAGCAGGGCGGCGAGTACCGTTATTTCAAGAAAGTCCTCAACGGCAAGCCGCTTTACGTCATCACCTACGGTAACTTCGCCAACCGCGATGCCGCTGTATCCGCCATCAAGGCCTTGCCAGCGAAGGTTCAGGCTGGTAAACCTTGGCCTCGCTCTGTCGCCAGCGTCCAACAAGAACTGGCAACAGCTCGCTGAAGATTCGGCGGCCTTACCCAGGCCGCCTCTCCCGGCACCTCAAAATTTCTGCAAGGCATGCTGCCCCCAGGCCGCGTGCCTTGTGGTGTCTGCGTCACAGTAGTCTTTGAGTCGTTGCGGTCAGAATTAAAAAAAGTTTTGACTAGCACAGTAGATCGCTTTAAACCTTTCATAAATGCGACATAGATTTGCGACATTTCGTCGTCAAATTTGTGAGCCTCTGTGTCGGTGTGTACAATGACCTCCCTTTTGCCCCCGCAAAGCTGGCGTACGTTCGGCGCGGAAGGTAAGTGGTTGAATTGAAAAGAAATTTGTCTCGATAAGAGGCAGCCTGGTGAGAAAGTGTCTATGAAAGCAGGTCTGTACCAACCAGATGAATTCAAGGATAACTGCGGTTTCGGCCTGATAGCCCATATGCAGGGCGAACCCAGTCATACCCTTTTGCAAACGGCCATCGAGGCCCTGACCTGCATGACCCACCGCGGTGGGATCAACGCCGACGGCAAGACCGGTGACGGTTGCGGTCTGCTTATTCAGAAACCGGATGTGTTCCTGCGGGCAATCGCCCAGGAAACCTTCGGCGTAGCATTGCCCAAGCAATATGCAGTGGGCATGGTGTTCTTCAATCAGGACCCGGTTAAAGCCGAGGCCGCGCGCGAGAACATGAACCGCGAGATCCTCGCCGAAGGCCTGCAGTTGGTCGGCTGGCGCAAAGTGCCGATCGATACCAGCGTCCTTGGCCGCCTGGCCCTGGAGCGTCTGCCGCAGATCGAACAGGTGTTCATCGCCGGCGATGGCCTGAGCGATCAGGACATGGCAATCAAGCTGTTCAGCTCCCGTCGTCGTTCGTCCGTGGCCAACGCCGCCGACACCGACCACTACATCTGCAGCTTTTCCCACAAGACCATCATTTACAAAGGCCTGATGATGCCGGCGGACCTCACCGCCTTCTATCCGGACCTGAGTGACCAGCGCCTGCAAACCGCGATCTGCGTGTTCCACCAGCGCTTCTCCACCAACACCCTGCCAAAATGGCCGTTGGCCCAACCGTTCCGCTTCCTGGCGCACAACGGCGAGATCAACACCATCACCGGCAACCGCAACTGGGCCGTGGCCCGTCGCACCAAGTTCAGCAACGACCTGATGGACCTGGAAGAGCTCGGCCCGCTGGTCAACCGCGTGGGTTCGGACTCCTCGAGCATGGACAACATGCTCGAGCTGATGGTCACCGGTGGCATCGACCTGTTCCGTGGCGTGCGGATGATCATTCCGCCAGCGTGGCAGAACGTCGAGACCATGGACCCGGACCTGCGTGCGTTCTACGAGTACAACTCGATGCACATGGAGCCGTGGGACGGTCCGGCTGGCGTGGTCATGACCGACGGTCGCTACGCGGTGTGCCTGCTTGACCGTAACGGTCTGCGTCCGGCGCGCTGGGTCACTACCAAGAACGGCTTCATCACCCTGGCCTCGGAAATCGGCGTCTGGAACTACCAGCCGCAAGACGTGATCGCCAAGGGCCGCGTGGGTCCGGGCCAGATCTTTGCCGTGGACACCGAGACCGGGCAGATCCTCGACACCGACGCCATCGACAACCGCTTGAAGTCCCGTCATCCGTACAAGCAATGGCTGCGCAAGAATGCCCTGCGCATCCAGGCGACCATGGAAGACAACGACCACGGTTCGGCTTTCTACGACGTCGACCAGCTCAAGCAGTACATGAAGATGTACCAGGTGACGTTCGAAGAGCGTGACCAGGTACTGCGTCCACTGGGTGAGCAGGGCTACGAAGCTGTTGGTTCGATGGGCGACGATACGCCGATGGCCGTGCTGTCCCAGCGCGTGCGCACGCCGTACGACTATTTCCGCCAGCAGTTCGCCCAGGTCACCAACCCGCCGATCGACCCGCTGCGTGAAGCCATCGTCATGTCGTTGGAGATCTGCCTCGGTGCCGAGCGCAACATCTTCCAGGAGTCGCCGGAACACGCCTCGCGCGTGATCCTCAGCTCGCCGGTGATTTCCCCGGCCAAGTGGCGCTCGCTGATGAACCTCGATCGCCCGGGCTTCGAACGCCAGATCATCGACCTCAACTACGACGAGAGCCTTGGCCTCGAAGCCGCAGTGCGCAATGTCGCTGACCAGGCTGAAGAAGCCGTGCGCGCCGGTCGCACCCAGATCGTGCTGAGCGACCGTCATATTGCCCCGGGCAAGTTGCCGATCCACGCTTCGCTGGCTACCGGCGCGGTGCACCACCGCCTGACCGAAAAAGGCCTGCGCTGCGACTCCAACATCCTGGTCGAGACCGCCACTGCGCGCGATCCGCACCACTTCGCGGTACTGATCGGGTTCGGCGCTTCGGCGGTCTATCCGTTCCTGGCCTATGAAGTGCTGGGCGACCTGATCCGCACCGGCGAAGTGCTGGGCGACCTCTATGAGGTGTTCAAGAACTACCGCAAAGGCATCACCAAGGGCCTGCTGAAGATCCTGTCGAAGATGGGCATCTCCACCATTGCGTCCTACCGTGGTGCGCAGTTGTTCGAAGCCATCGGCCTGTCCCAGGAAGTCTGCGACTTGAGCTTTCGTGGCGTACCGAGCCGGATCAAGGGCGCGCGTTTCGTCGACATCGAAGCCGAGCAGAAGGCCCTGGCTGCCGAAGCCTGGAGCCCGCGCAAGCCGATCCAGCAGGGCGGCCTGCTGAAGTTCGTCCACGGTGGCGAATATCACGCCTACAACCCGGACGTGGTCAACACCCTGCAAGCCGCTGTGCAGCAGGGTGACTACGCCAAGTTCAAGGAATACACGGCGCTGGTGGATAACCGCCCGGTGTCGATGATCCGCGACCTGTTCAAGGTCAAGACCCTCGAGACGCCGCTGGACATCAGCGAGATCGAACCGCTGGAATCGGTGCTCAAACGCTTCGACTCCGCCGGTATCTCGCTCGGCGCGCTGTCGCCGGAAGCCCACGAAGCCCTGGCCGAAGCCATGAACCGCCTGGGTGCGCGTTCCAACTCCGGCGAAGGCGGCGAAGACCCGGCACGCTACGGCACCATCAAGAGCTCGAAAATCAAGCAAGTCGCCACTGGCCGTTTTGGTGTGACCCCGGAATACCTGGTCAACGCCGAAGTGCTGCAGATCAAGGTGGCCCAGGGCGCCAAGCCAGGTGAAGGCGGGCAACTGCCGGGCGGCAAGGTCAACGGCCTGATCGCCAAGCTGCGTTACGCAGTGCCAGGCGTGACCCTGATCTCGCCTCCGCCGCACCACGACATCTACTCGATCGAAGATTTGTCGCAGCTGATTTTCGACCTCAAGCAAGTCAACCCCAAGGCCCTGGTCTCGGTGAAACTGGTGGCAGAAGCTGGCGTCGGCACCATTGCCGCCGGTGTGGCCAAGGCCTATGCCGACCTGATCACCATCTCCGGCTACGACGGCGGCACCGGTGCTTCACCGCTGACCTCGATCAAGTACGCCGGCGCTCCATGGGAACTGGGCCTGGCGGAAACCCACCAGACCCTGCGCGGCAACGACCTGCGCGGCAAGGTGCGGGTGCAGACCGACGGTGGCCTGAAAACCGGCCTCGACGTGATCAAGGCGGCCATCCTCGGCGCTGAAAGCTTCGGCTTCGGCACCGCGCCAATGATCGCCCTGGGCTGCAAATACCTGCGCATCTGCCACCTGAACAACTGCGCCACCGGCGTGGCGACCCAGAACGAGAAGCTGCGCAAGGATCACTACATCGGTACCGTCGACATGGTGGTGAATTTCTTCACCTACGTCGCCGAAGAAACCCGTGAGTGGCTGGCCAAGCTGGGCGTGCGCTCCCTCGAAGAGCTGATCGGGCGGACCGACCTGCTGGACATCCTCGAAGGCCAGACCGCCAAGCAGCAACACCTGGACCTGACACCGTTGCTGGGCAGCGATCACATCCCGGCAGACAAACCACAGTTCTGCCAGGTCGAGCGCAACCCTCCGTTCGACAAGGGCCTGCTGGCCGAGAAAATGGTCGACCTGGCCACCTCGGCCATCAACGACCTGAGCGGCGCCGAATTTGCCCTGGACATCTGCAACTGCGACCGTTCGATCGGTGCGCGGATCTCCGGTGAAATCGCGCGTAAGCACGGTAACCAGGGCATGGCCAATGCGCCGATCACCTTCCGCTTCAAAGGTACTGCCGGGCAGAGCTTTGGCGTATGGAACGCCGGCGGCCTGAACATGTACCTGGAAGGCGATGCCAACGACTACGTGGGCAAGGGCATGACCGGCGGCAAGCTGGTTATCGTTCCGCCCAAGGGCAGCCTCTACAGGACGCAGGACAGCGCCATTATCGGCAACACCTGCCTGTACGGCGCCACGGGCGGCAAGCTGTTTGCCGCCGGTACCGCGGGCGAGCGTTTTGCGGTGCGTAACTCCGGTGCCCACACCGTGGTCGAAGGCACTGGCGATCACTGCTGCGAATACATGACCGGTGGTTTTGTCTGCGTCCTGGGCAAGACCGGTTACAACTTCGGCTCAGGCATGACCGGTGGTTTCGCCTATGTGCTCGACCAGGACAACACCTTCGTTGACCGGGTCAACCATGAACTGGTGGAAATCCAGCGGATCAGCGGCGAGGCGATGGAAGCCTACCGTAGCCATTTGCAGCGTGTGCTGAACGAGTACGTCGAGGAAACCGACAGCGAGTGGGGTCGTGAACTCGCTGAGAACCTCGATGATTACCTGCGCCGTTTCTGGTTGGTCAAGCCTAAGGCTGCCAGCTTGAAAACGTTGCTTTCCAGCACTCGTGCCAACCCGCAGTGATATGCGCCTGAAGAGTTTGATGAGGTTTTAACATGGCTGAACGTCTGAATAATGACTTCCAGTTCATCGAGGTCGGGCGCAAGGATCCGAAGAAGAAACTGTTGCGTCAACGCAAGAAAGAGTTCGTGGAAATCTACGAACCCTTCAAACCCCAGCAGTCGGCCGACCAGGCCCACCGCTGCCTGGGTTGCGGTAACCCGTATTGCGAATGGAAGTGCCCGGTGCACAACTTCATTCCCAACTGGCTCAAGCTGGTGGCCGAGGGCAACATCCTCGCCGCCGCCGAACTGTCGCACCAGACCAACACCTTGCCGGAAGTCTGCGGCCGGGTGTGCCCGCAAGACCGTCTGTGCGAGGGTGCCTGCACCCTTAATGACGGCTTCGGCGCGGTCACCATCGGCTCGGTGGAGAAGTACATCACCGACACCGCGTTCGCCATGGGCTGGCGCCCGGACATGTCCAAGGTCAAGCCGACCGGCAAACGTGTCGCGGTGATCGGTGCGGGCCCGGCGGGCCTGGGTTGTGCCGACGTGCTGGTGCGCGGCGGGGTGACCCCGGTGGTGTTCGACAAGAACCCGGAAATCGGCGGTCTGCTGACCTTCGGCATCCCCGAGTTCAAGCTGGAAAAGACCGTGCTGAGCAATCGCCGCGAAGTCTTCACCGGCATGGGCATCGAGTTCCGCCTCAACACCGAGGTGGGCAAGGACGTGACCATCGAACAGTTGCTCGAAGAATACGATGCGGTGTTCATGGGCATGGGCACCTACACCTACATGAAGGGCGGCTTTGCCGGTGAGGACCTGCCGGGCGTCTA
Organism: Pseudomonas sp. NPDC087626; assembly: GCF_044743405.1. Lineage (NCBI taxonomy): Bacteria > Pseudomonadati > Pseudomonadota > Gammaproteobacteria > Pseudomonadales > Pseudomonadaceae > Pseudomonas > Pseudomonas sp. NPDC087626. The sequence goes on along the minus strand of NZ_JBIUWJ010000017.1, from coordinate 52,135 downwards.
CGACGCCCTGGACTTCCTGATCGCCAACGTCAACCGCAACCTGGGCTTTGAAAAGTCGCCGGAAGATTTCGTCGACATGAAAGGCAAGAAGGTCGTGGTTCTCGGCGGCGGCGACACGGCGATGGACTGCAATCGCACCTCGATTCGCCAGGGCGCCAAGTCGGTGACCTGTGCCTATCGTCGTGATGAAGCGAACATGCCGGGCTCGCGCAAAGAGGTGAAGAACGCTAAGGAAGAAGGGGTGAAATTCCTCTACAACCGCCAGCCGATCGCCATTGTCGGCGAAGACCGGGTCGAAGGCGTGAAGGTAGTCGAGACCCGTCTCGGCGAGCCGGACGCCCGTGGCCGCCGCAGCCCCGAGCCGATTCCGGGCTCCGAAGAGATCATCCCGGCCGACGCCGTGGTCATCGCCTTTGGTTTCCGTCCAAGCCCGGCCAGCTGGTTCGAGCAGTTCGACATCCAGACCGACAGCCAGGGCCGCGTCGTGGCCCCGGAGCAAGGCAAGTTCAAGCACCAGACCAGCAACCCGAAAATCTTCGCCGGTGGCGACATGGTGCGCGGCTCCGACCTGGTAGTGACGGCGATCTTCGAAGGCCGCAATGCCGCCGAAGGGATCCTGGATTACCTGGGCGTGTAAACCCCGTTCGAAACTGCAACGCAATACCTGTGGGAGCTGGCTTGCCAGCGATAGCATCACCTCGGTCTACCTGACACACCGAGGTGTCTGCATCGCTGGCAAGCCAGCTCCCACAGTGTTTTGTGGTGCTGCAAAAACTGCATTCCATTGCGACAAATTGACCCGATAGACAAAAGGCTGACCTGCAACCGTGCCTTTTGCGCCCGGCTCTGAGAAAATGCCCGCACTTTTTTTCCGGATGCCGACATGACTGCCCTGAAGAACGACCGTTTCCTTCGTGCCCTGCTCAAGCAACCCGTAGACGTCACGCCCGTGTGGATGATGCGTCAGGCCGGTCGCTACCTGCCTGAATACCGTGCCAGCCGCGCCAAGGCCGGCGACTTCATGAGCCTGTGCATGAACCCGGAGTTCGCGTGCGAAGTCACCATGCAGCCGCTCGACCGCTATCCGCAGCTGGATGCGGCGATCCTGTTCTCCGACATCCTGACCATCCCCGATGCCATGGGCCAAGGCCTGTACTTCGAGACCGGCGAAGGTCCGCGCTTCAAGAAAGTCGTCAGCACCCTGGCCGACATCGAAGCCCTGCCGATTCCTGATCCGCACAAAGACCTCGGCTACGTGATGGATGCAGTCAGCACCATCCGCCGCGAGCTCAACGGCCGCGTGCCGCTGATCGGCTTCGCCGGCAGCCCCTGGACCCTGGCCACCTACATGGTTGAAGGCGGTTCGTCGAAAGACTACCGCAAGACCAAAACCATGCTCTATGACAACCCGCAAGCCCTGCACCTGCTGCTGGACAAGCTCGCGCAGACGGTCACCAGCTACCTCAACGGCCAGATCATGGCCGGCGCACAAGCAGTGCAGATCTTCGACAGTTGGGGCGGCGCCCTGTCGGCGGCGGCGTACCAGGAGTTCTCTCTGGCCTACATGCGCAAGATCGTCAACGGCCTGATCCGTGAGCACGAAGGCCGTAAAGTGCCAGTGATCCTGTTCACCAAGAGCGGCGGCCTGTGGCTGGAAAGCATCGCCGACACTGGCGCTGATGCATTGGGCCTGGACTGGACCTGCGATATCGGCAGCGCCCGTGACCGCGTCGGCAGCAAGGTAGCCCTGCAAGGCAACATGGACCCGACGGTGCTGTACGCCAAGCCAGAAGCAATCCGCAGCGAAGTCGGGCGGATCCTCGCCAGCTACGGTAAAGGCAGCGGCCACGTGTTCAACCTCGGCCACGGCATCACCCCGGAAGTCGATCCGGAACACGCCGGTGCCTTCCTGCGCGCGGTGCACGAGTTGTCGGCGCAGTATCACGAGTGATCGTGACCCGATAAAAAACGCCCGGCGCTTGCCGGGCATTTTTTTGCGCGCAGATTAAGTTTCAATTCAGCGAGCCTGTTTACCCTGGGTCCATCGAAATCCAGATGGAATCATCGCCATGAAAGCACGCTACCTCGCTCTGCTTGTTGCCCCCCTGTTCAGCACCGCGGTCCTGGCTGCCGGTTACACCGGGCCGGGTGCCGAGCCCATCACCACGGTGGCCGCGGCCAACGAAGCAGCTGACGACACGCCAGTCGTCCTGCAGGGTTTTGTGGTGAAGAAGCTGAACAACGACGACAAATACGAGTTCAAGGATTCCAGCGGTACGGTCACCGTTGAAATCGATGATGAAGATCTACCTGCGGTCGCCTTCAACGACAAAACCAGGGTCAAGCTGACCGGTGAAGTGGAAAAGGGCTTGCTCAAGCGTGAGATCGATGTCGATCGGGTGGAAATCCTCAACTAAGACCGAGTTTTTCCCCAAGGGCCGCCATGCGGCCCTTTTTTGCGTCAGGGCTTGGCGCTCTCCGCCAGGGTCGGCAACTTCGCCAGCTTCAACGCTACCAGCAGCGCAATCACCAGCAGCGTGCCGATGAACAACCCGATCCCGTTCCAGCCGCCCTGGTGCCAGAACACGCCGCCCACCGTACCGGCGATGCTTCCCCCGGCGTAGTAGCTGAACAGGTACAGCGACGATGCCTGGCCCTTGGCCTTGGTGGCGCGGCGGCCGATCCAGCTGCTGGCCACCGAGTGTGCGCCGAAGAAGCCGAAGGTGAAGATCAGCATGCCGACGATCACCAGTGGCAACGGGCTGAGCATGGTCACGGCCAACCCGCCAAGCATCAGCACGATGGTGCCCCAGAGCACCTTGCGCCGACCCAGGCGATCGGCCAGGGAGCCGATCTTCGCCGAACTGTAGATGCCCGACAGGTACACCACCGACAGCAGGCCGACCAAGGCCTGGTCCATGTGGTACGGCGCGGCCAGCAGGCGATAGCCGATGTAGTTGAACAGCGTGACGAAGGCGCCCATCAGCACAAAGGCTTCGAGGAACAGCAGCGGCAGGCCGGCGTCGCGAAAATGCATGGTGAAGCCATCGAGCAAGCTGCGTGGGTGCAGCGAGCGCGCGCGGAAGTTGCGCGATTCGGGGAGGATCTTCCAGAACACCGCCGCGGCGATCAGCGCCAACCCGCCAATCACCAGCATCGCCGTGTGCCAGCTGACGAAGTCGATCAGCACCCCGACTATCAGTCGGCCGCACATGCCGCCTATGGCGTTGCCGCCGATGTACAGGCCCATTGCCAGGCCGATGTGCTGGGGATGGATCTCTTCACTGAGGTAGGTCATCGCCACCGCCGCCAGGCCGCTCAGGGCCAGGCCGGTCAGCGCGCGCATCAGCAGGATGCCCTCCCAGGTCGGCATCAGGGCGCTGCCCAGGGTGCACAGCGCGGCGGCGAACAACGCTGCGACCATCACCGGTTTGCGGCCGATGCGGTCGGACAGGGGGCCGGTGATCAACAGGCCGATGGCGAGCATGCCGGTGGACACCGAGAGAATCAGGCTGCTCTGCGCGGCGTTGATCGAGAACTCATGGGAAAACAGCGGCATCATCGGCTGCACGCAGTACAGCAAGGCAAAGGTGGCGAAGCCGCCGCTGAACAGCGCGAGCACCGTGCGCAGGAACATCGGCGTACCTTTTTCGATGTACACCTCATGCAGTTGGGCGACCCCGGGGGCCTGTGCGGTAGGCGGAAGATCATGGGCGAGTGGCGCAACAGCAGTTTTCACGGGGGACCTCAGGAGTGCACGGCCGGGCAGGCAATGAAAAAAGCATATAGCTGGCTAATGTTTCTATCCAATATATTGTTCGACCTGTTTAAGAGGTTTTACGACCTAATGGAGTTTTCATGGAATTGCGCCATCTGCGCTACTTCATCGCCGTCGCCGAAGAACTGCATTTCGGCCGCGCGGCACAGGTGTTGGGCATCTCCCAGCCGCCACTGAGCCAGCAGATCCAGGTACTGGAACAGGAGGTCGGGGCGCGTCTGTTCGAGCGTACCAATCGTCGGGTCGAACTCAGCGAGGCTGGCCGGCTGTTCCTTGAAGAGGCGCGGCTGGTGCTGGCCCAGGTCGACAAAGCCGCTGATGTGGCCCGCCGCGCTCAACTGGGCGAGCTGGGGGAGTTGAAGATTGGCTTCACCTCATCGGCGCCGTTCAACTCAACCATCCCCCAAGCCATCTTTGCCTTTCGCCAGCGCTTCCCGGCCGTGCACCTGAACCTGCGGGAAATGAGCAGCACCCAGGTCGCCGATGCACTGGTGGACGAGTCGATCCAGGTCGGCATCATGCGGCCGTTGCCGCTGCCGGACTCGCTGGAGGTGGTCGAGCTGACCCGCGAGCCGCTGGTGGCGGTACTCAGTGCCAAGGACCCGTTGTCGGTGGGCAGTGAGGAGGGCCTGTTTCTGTCGGCGCTGGCCCATGAGCCGTTCGTGTTCTTTCCGCGCAGCTACGGCAGCGGCCTCTACGCGCAACTGCTGAGCCTGGCACGCGACGCCGGCTTCAGCCCGCACTTTGCCCAGGAAGCCGGCGAGGCCATGACCATCATCGGCCTGGTAGCGGCGGGGCTGGGAGTCTCGGTACTACCGGCGTCCTACCAACGGATGCGCATCGACGGCGTGGTCTACCGACCGCTACTCGATCCGCTGGCCATGTCGGCGGTGTGGCTGGTACAGCGCAAGGACCAGAAGTCGCCGATGGCCAAGGCGTTTGTCGACCTCATCACCCGCAAGACCGACGCCATACGGTAGGCGCTGTACCTAGGCCCAGCGCTTGAATATCAACGAAGTATTCACCCCGCCAAAGGCAAAGTTGTTGTTCATTACGTACTGGTTGCACATCTGCCGGAACTCGCCACGCAGGTAGTCCAGCGCGCCGCACTGGGGATCGACGTGGTCGAGGTTGAAGGTGTGGGCGTATTCGTCGCTGTTGAGCATTTCAATGCTGAACCAGGACTCCAGGGCACCGCAGGCGCCCAGGGTGTGGCCCAGGAAACTCTTTTGCGAGCTGATGGGCATGCGGTTGCCGAACAGGCTGCTGGTGGCTAGGGTTTCGGCGATGTCACCCTGTTCGGTGGCGGTGCCGTGGCCGTTTACGTAGCCGATCGCTGCTGGCTCCAGGCCGGCGTCCTCTAGCGCCAACTCCATGGCCCGGCGCATGGTGCTCTGTTCTGGACGGGTGGTGTGTTGACCGTCGGCGTTGCTGCCGAAACCGACTACTTCGGCGTGGATATGCGCACCACGAGCCAGCGCGTGCTCAAGTTCTTCAAGCACCAGCATGCCGCCACCCTCACCGATCACCAGGCCGTCGCGCGCAGTGTCGTAGGGCCGTGGGCTGGATTGCGGCGCATCGTTTTTCAGGCTGGTGGCGTAGAGCGCATCGAACACCATGGCCTCGGTCGGGCACAGCTCTTCGGCGCCGCCGGCGAGCATCAACGGCAAGCGTCCGAACTTGATCGCCTCATAGGCGTAGCCGATGCCCTGGCTGCCACTGGTGCAAGCGCTGGACGTGGGGATCAGGCGCCCGGTGAGGCCGAAAAAGATGCTGATGTTGGCCGCCGTGGTGTGCGGCATCATGCGCACGTAGGAGTTGGCGTTGAGCCCTTCGGCCACCGAGTTGAGCAGCATGTTGCCGAAGGCCTTGATCTCGTCGGTGCTGCCGGTGGATGAGCCGCAGGCCACACCCATGCGCCCGTCCTTGATCGACTCGTCACCTAGCAGGCCAGCGTCGGCCAGGGCCCGTTCGGCCGCGCCAACTGCCAGGCGGGACACCCGGCCCATGCTGCGCAGCTGTTTGCGGGTCCAGTGGGCCGGCACCTTGAAGTCATCGATGGGGCCGGCCAGCCGGGTGTTCAGCTCGGTGAACCGATCCCACTCGTGCATGCGCCGGATGCCGCTGTGGTTGGCCTTGAAGTGGCCGGCGATGGTTGCCCAGTCGTTACCCAGGGAGGTGATGCCGGCCATGCCGGTGACGACGACGCGTTTCATCAACACAGGCCTCCATTGACGGCCAGTACCTGGCGGGTGATGTACGAGGCTTCCGCCGACATCAGGAAGTTCACCGCGCCAGCCACTTCTTGTGGGGTGCCCAGGCGTTGTGCGGGGATCATTTTCATCAGTTCTTCCACCGGCACGTTGTCATCGAGCATGGCTGTGTCGATCAGGCCGGGTGCGACGCAGTTGACGGTGATTTTGCGCTTGCCCAGCTCGATCGCCAATGCTTTTGCCGCGCCGATCAGACCGGCCTTGGAGGCACTGTAGTTGACCTGCCCGCGATTGCCGATCAAACCCGACACCGACGTGATGCAGACGATCCGGCCGGCGGCGCGGCGGCGGATCATCGGCATCATCACCGGGTGCAGTACGTTGTAGAAACCGTCGAGATTGGTGCGCATGACCTGGTCCCAATCTTCTTCGCTCAGGGCGGGGAATGCACCGTCGCGGGTCAGTCCGGCGTTGAGCACCACGCCGTAGTAGGCGCCATGGGCCTCGACATCGGCCTCCAGCACGGTTTTGCACCGGGCGCGGTCGGCGACGTCGAACTGCAGGACCCGGGCGCGCCGGCCGAGGGCCTCGATCTCGGCCTGGACCGCGTCGGCCTCGGCGCGACCGCTGCGGCAGTGGACCACGATGTCATGCCCGGCCTGCGCCAGGCGCAGGGCGATGGCGCGGCCGATGCCACGGCTGGAGCCGGTGACCAGTACGAATTCAGTCATCACTGGACTCCTTGGATTGATCGAGATATTGAGCCGCCTGGGGCGGTCGGAACACATTCAGACGAGCGCTGGCGTGAATGCCGGTGCCGTGGATATGGCATTCGAACACGCCCATGCCGTTGTCGTCTTCCAGGGAGCGGATTGCGTGGATGGTCAGTTCGGTGCCGGCCGGGAACTGCTCCACGTTGCATTCGAACTTGCGGGTACCGAGCAGGAACCCCAGCTCCACGGGATTGCCGCGGCGCCGGGCCTGGCAACCGGCAAAGGCGGCGACGCTCTGGGCCATCAGCTCGATGCCGACCCAGGCCGGCAGGCTACCGTCCGGATGGTTGAACAGGCCGTCTGGCTTGACCGTCAGTTGGGTGTGAATCTGTTCTTCGTCGAACCCCAGGACCCGGTCGATGAGGATCATGTCGCCAGCGTGGGGCAGCAGTTCGGCGAGCGGCCAGTCAATCATGGTGCGTCTCCGATAATCAGGCTGACGTTGTTGCCACCGAAGGCGAAGGAGTTGCTCATCAGGTAGCGCGGACCAATGGACGCCAGGCGATCGGTCGGCGTCACCCATTGCAGTGCTGGCAGCCCTGGGTCCGGCTGGCCGTCCCAGAGGTGAGGAGGCAGGACGCGGCCGGGGTTGTCCGCGCCCAGGCTCAGCCAGCAGAACGCTGCTTCCAGGGCGCCGGCGGCACCCAGGGTGTGGCCGGTCAGGGGCTTGGTCGAGGAGCACGGTACGCCGGCCGGGAACAGACTGGCCACGGCCTGGCTTTCCATCGCATCGTTGTGCTGGGTCGCGGTGCCGTGCAGGTTCAGGTAGCTGATCTGCCCGGGCTGCAGGCCGGCACGGTCGAGGGCCTTGTGCATCGCTTGCCGCGCGCCGCGACCGGAGGGCTCGGGGGCGGAAATATGGTGTGCATCGGAACTGGCGCCGCCACCGAGCAGGGCCAGCGTCGGTTGCTCATTGGCACAGCGGGTCATCAGGAACAGTACCGCCGCCTCGCCGATGTTGATGCCATTGCGGTTCACGGAGAACGGATTGCAGCGTTGTTCGGACACCGCTTCCAGGGCCGAAAAACCGTTGAGCGTCAGCTTGCACAGGCTGTCGACGCCGCCGCACAGCACCGCGTCGCACAGGTCCTGGTCGAGCAGGCGCTGGGCGCTCAGCAGGGCGCGGGCGCTGGAGGTGCAGGCGGTGGAAATCACATAGGCCGGGCCGCGCAGTTGCAGCCAGTCGGCGAGGAAGTCCGCCGGGGCGCCCAGTTCCTGTTGCCGGTAGTCATAGTCTGCGGGGAATCGCTGGTCCCGCAGATAGGTGGCCAGGCTCTGGCTGGCTTCGTCGATCCCTGAGGTGCTGGTGCCCAGCACCACTGCGATGCGCTGCGCTCCGTAGCGCTGGATGACCTGGTCGATGTCGGCACGGATCTGCAGCGCCGCTTCCAGCAACAGCTGATTATTGCGACTGGCGTGCTGGCGCAGATGAGCGGGAATGGCTGCCAGTTCACCCTGGACTACCGCCACCGGCAGGGCGCGCTGTGGCACCCAGCCCGACTCGACACGCATCCCCGAGCCGTCCCCGGCGAACAGGTTGCGCGCGACTTCCTGCTGCCCGCGACCGAGGCTGCAGACCAGCCCGAGGGCGTTGAGGTAAGCCGTCATGGGGTGTCCCCGCGAAGTGGCGTGACCTGATAGGTCGGGCCCTGGGGCAGGCTGAGCTGAAAGTTCAGGGGCTGGGCATAACGTACGTCCCAGCGCGTGGGCAGCGAACGTTGCGCGCCATGCTGCCAGGCGCTGGGATAGTTGGCTTGCAACTGGTCTGGCGGCGTCAGGGCAAACAGTAACGCGGCGAACAGTTCCCGGGCTTGCGGGTTGGGCGGCAGCAGGCCGTCAGCCTGCCACTGGCCGTTGACCAGTTTCTGGCGTGCCTGGGGGATACCCAGCAAGTCCATCATTGACCAGCGAATCCCGGGGTCTTCACGCTGGATCACCAGCACCCAATCCTGGCGTTGCTGGTCCTGCGATTGTTGCACGTGCAGTTGCAGCGGCAGCGCCAACGCCGGTTGCCCCGCGGGCAGAGGTGGTTGGCCGGCGCATGCGCTCAGCAGCAAGGCAGCGCCCAGCAGCATCAGGCGAGCGACAAGGTCACGCTGGCTCATGTGGCATCCCGGGCACAGAACTGCGAGATCATTTTCAGCCGGCGCCGGGCCTCGCTGACAAACGGATTGCGTTCGTCCCAGGCATAGCCGGCGAGGATCGCGCTGATCATGCGACGGATCTCCACGGTGCCGCCCTGGTGGTAGATCACATCCTGGAAGGTGCCGTTGTACCAGCCTTCGACATAGCAGCGGAAGGTGTCGACCCCGCGTTTGAGGGGCTCGGCGAACTCGCGTTGCCAATCGACGCTGTGCCCCTGTAGTTGGCGATCGAGGACCGCGGCGGCCATGCTCGCCGAGCGCATGGCGATGGTCACGCCGGAGGAAAACACCGGGTCGAGGAACTCCGCGGCATTGCCCAGCAGGGCAAACCCCGGCCCGTGCAAGGTCTTGACGTTGGCCGAGTAGCCGCCGATGGTCCGGGCCTCGGTGTCCCACACGGCGTTTTCCAGAACCTTGGCCAGGCTCGGGGTTTCGGCGATGAAGCCTTGCAGGCAGGCATCCAGGTCGGCGCAGCGCCCGGCGAAATGCTCGGCGGCCGCGACCACGCCCACCGAGCAGCGGCCATTGCTGAACGGGATGGTCCAGAACCAGATATCGCGTTGGGTCGGGTGGGTGGTAATGAGGATTTTTTCGCGCTCGAACGCCGGGCTGTCGATCCGGTCCTGCACGTGGGTGAACACTGCCTGGCGCAGCGGAAAGTTCGACGCCACTTCGAGGTCGAGCAAGCGCGGCAGCACGCGGCCGTAGCCACTGGCGTCGAGAATGAAGGCGGCTTGCACGGGGTACTGGCTGCCGTCCTCGCGCAGTACCTGCAGGAGGGGTTGCGGGCGCTCGACATCGACGCTGACGATGGCCTCGCCGTAGCGGATTTCCACCCCTTGCAAGGCGGCCTGGTCGGCCAGCAACTTGTCGAAGTCGGCGCGCTGCACCTGAAAGGTGGTCGGCTTGCCGGCGGTGAAGGTGTCACCAAAGTCGAAGGCGCTGTAGTGCTCGCCCCAGGCGAAGGCGGCGCCGTTCTTCAGTTGGAAACCGGCGGCGTTGACCGCATCGAGCATGCCGGCTTCTTCGACGAAGTCCAGGCAGTGACACAGCAGGCTCTCGCCGATGGAAAATCGCGGGAAATGCTGGCGTTCGATGACCAGCACATCGTGGCCCTTGCGCTTGAGCAGCGCGGCGGCAATCGCCCCCGAGGGGCCGGCGCCGATGATCACTACCTGACGCTGTTCTATTTCAACGGTTGGCACGTGGACTCCTTGCCGTAGCGGCGCTATTTCCGGGGGCGCGGTGCATGCCGAGCAAGGCCGGCAGTAGCGTCGCGACGAGACCCATCAGCATCAGCGCGAAGTACAGCGCGCCACTGATGAGCTGTTGTTGCAGCAGCAGGTTGAGAAAGACGATCTCGCTCAACCCGCGAATATTCAGCAGCACAGATTCGCGCCAACGGCTGGCACCTGCAAAGGATAGTCCGGCCCAGCCCAGGCCCAGCCAGTTGCCGAGCAATTTGCTGGCGATCGGCAACAGCAGCAAGGCCAGCAATTGACCCCAGCCCAGGCTGTCGAGGGCGCTGTGCACGTCGATCTGCACAATGCCGAAGGTCAGGATCAGCGGGATGGCGATCCAGGTCTGCACACGGTTCATCCACACCGCCGGCAGGGGCAGCACCAGCGCGATTTTCATGGTGGCCATCAACAGCAGGTAGCCGATGCCGAGAATCAGGGCGTTGAGCTTGTAGTGCTCGGCCACTACCAGCAACAGGAAAAACCCGGCGCTGTAGATCAGCGGCTGGCGCAGCCCGAGCAGGCGCAGGAGCAGCGGCGTGCACGCACCGGCCAACGGCAGCAACAGGCTGCTCAGGTGCAGGCTGCCCTGGGCCATAGCGAACAGCGTCCAGCAGGTCAAGTCGATGAGGATCGCCGTTTGCACCAGGCGTCGGGTCGCAGCCGCGGGATAGCCGATGTGGCGCAGGTACAGGTACAGCACCGGGATCGCGGTGATCGCGAACAGCAGGCCGACCGCCAGGGAACTGATCCAGGGTTGCGCTGGCAGCAGCCAGATGGCCGTGGCCAGGCCGCAGGCGAAGGGCAGGCAAAAGCTCGGCAGGGCGATTTTCAGGCTCTGGCGGTCCAGGCGCAGGTCGATCACGTCGCTGAGGATATGCCCCAGCAGCAAGGCAAAACCCAGGCTGTAGAGGTTTTTCAGCCACCCGGGGCCAATCAGTTCGGCACCCGTGAGCTGCCAGCCCGGCTCGATCCAGAAGTACATCAGCAACGGCAGGCCAAAGGTGGCCAGCAGCAACTGGCTGACGATCGGAATCAGGCCCAGGTGTCGGCCGAGGTAGGTGGCCGCGGCGAACAGCGCCAGGGCCAGGAGCCAGAACAGGGCAATCAGCATGCTTGCGGCTCCCGGCGTGGCGCCGTGTGGGCCTGGCTTCCCGCCCACGGTGCGAGGATGAAGCTGAACACCAGCCCCAGGCTCACCGCCAGGCCGAAGTTGCTCACCGCCGGGGTGCTGGACACCGCCAGCAGGCCGAACGACAGCCAGGTGGTCAGCGCCGCCAGCAGGGTGCCTAGCAGGCTCACCGCCGCGCCACCCACCTGTTCGCGCATCAGGATCGCGTAGTCGACGCTGATCGCCGTTACCAGCAGCAGGCCGAACAGGCTGAACAGGGTCAGGGGTTGCCCCAGCCAGCCCAGGCTGGCCAGGCTGCACAAGGCGGCCAGCAACGGCAGGAGGACGATGCGCAGGGCACCGCCCAGGCCAAAGGGCAGAATCAGCACCAGCACGATCAGCACGCAGGAAGCGAGCTTCAACTCGGCGGCGCTGATTTGCGTGGCGGCGAATACCTGGTTCAGGTCGCCGAGGCGATCCACCAGCACCACGCCGGGCAAGTCCTGGGTCTGCACCCGCAGTAATGCTGGGTCGTTCAAGCCTTGCAGGCTGACCATGGCCGCTACGCCCTCGGCGTTTGGGCCCAGCCAGAGGGTGCGGTAGGGTTCAGCCAGCGGTCCCAGCAGCGCGGCATCGATATCCTGCAGCGGCAGCGCCTGCAACGCCGCCAGTTCTGCCTGCAGCGCCTCGTTCGAGATGCCGAGGGCCAGCAAGGGCTGCCAGTGCTGGGGCAGCTTGGCCAACGCCTCGCGCACCTGCTGCTGCACGCTGGGGGCACTGACCAGTTGATCGAGCGCGAGGAAACCCTGGAGTTTTTCCAGGTTGACCAGTTGCTCCAGGCGTTCGCTCAAGGCGCTCTGGCGCTCGAGCAATTGCTCCTGGTTGGCGGCCCGCACCAGGAAAAACTGACTGGTGGGCTGAAAGCCGGTGATCTGCGCGATGGTCCGCGCCTCTTCGGTGAGTTGCGCGGGCGCTCCGACCCATTGGCGAATGTCGTTGCGCGTGTGCAGTTGCAGCAGGCCACCGACACAGAAGGCGAGCAGCAGCGCGAGCAACACGGGGGTGCGCAAGTGTTTGAGCAGGGCTTCGCGCAGGTTCAACAAACCTTCGCAGATCCGCAGCGGCCACTGCGCCGGGTTCAACTCCAGGCCCTTGAGCAGCGCCGGCAGCAGGCACACCGCCGACAGATAGGCGCCGAGCAGTCCGGCGGCCGAGAACACGGCGATCTGGGTCAGGGCCGGGAAGGGTGTCCAGGCCAGGGCCAGGTAGCCAATGCAACTGGTGATCAGGCTCAGGGTCAGCCCCGGCAAGGTCAGGCGCAAGGCCGGCCAGCTGCGCCAGGGTTTCAGGCTCCAGCTCTTGGACAGGTAATGCAGAGGGTAATCCACCGCCACCCCGATCAGGCTGGAACCCAGGACCAGGGTCATCACATGCATGTGGCCAAACAGCGCGACACAGGCCACCGCGCCAAACAACATGCCCACCAGCACCGGGACGAACGCCAGCAGCACCCGCCAGCGGCGGAAAGCCAGCAACAGCAGGAGCAGGATCCCCAGGGTGGCGCCGCCGCCGACCCAGGTCATCTCCCGGGTCGCCTGCTGCTGACCGGCAGCGGCATACAGCAGGCCGCTGGCCGCGAGCAGTTGCACGTCAGCCTTGGCGGCCTGCTCGCGGCTGCGTTCGAGCAGTCCGGCCACTTGCAGCGGCAGTTGCATGTCGAAGGCATTGCCGGTGGTGCGGGCCCGCAGCAGGACCCAGCTCTTGCCGTCGGCGTCGGCAATCAATGCGCCACTGCCGATGTCCAGCTGCACCACGCCGCGCTGCGGTTGGCTGTTCTGGATACGCCCGGTCAGGCCCAGCCAGTCGTCCTGGCTGGGCACCAGGCTAAAGCTGCTGAAGGGGTCGAACAGGGCTTGCAGGCGTTGCTGGATAAAGGCGTCCGGCTGTTCCAGCAATTGTTGCCGGTCGGTCTTCGACAGCATGGCCAGGCGACCTGACAGCAGTTGGCTGCGCAGGGCCGGCAGATCGGCTTGCAGATCCCACTGGACCTTTTCGAACAGACCGCTGGCCTGCCATTGAGCGCCGAGGGTCTGCGCCATCTGGATGGCCTGACTGCGCTGCTGATGGCCGACCAGCACCAGCATTTCCTGGTTCAGCGGTTCTTGCATGCGCTGTTCGGCGCGCAGTTCCAGCGCGTCAGGAGTGGTGCCGGGCGCCAGTTCCATGAGGTTGGCCGACAAGGGCGCGCCGTCGCGCCATTGCCAGGCGCCGAGCGCGAGCACGCCCAGCAGCAGGCCCAGGAACAGCCAGGGCAGCCTGCGTTCACTGGGCAAAGTCATGTTGCTCCGCGTCACTGAGAGGTTGATTGGCGGTGCTGTCCTGCATGCGCAGCAGGGTGCTGTCGCCCTGGGTTTCGAGCAGTTCGATGCGCTGTACCAGTTCACCGCCGTCGATGTTGATTTGCTGGAATACCTGCTTGAGCAGCAGCGAGCGCGGGCTCAGGGTCAGGTGCCAGCGCTGTGCATCGCCACTGAGCGCCAGTTCGAAATCACGTTGCAGGCCGCTGCTGTCGCCTTGCAGCACCGCGAGGAACAAACGGTTCTGCTCGGCACCGGCGCTTTTGCCCGGCAGCATCTGCCAGCCGTTGGCGTCACGCCGGGCGATGCCTTGGGCGGTGATGCGGTAGTCCTGCTGCAGCGGAGTCTTGAGCAACCAGAGCAAGCCGTGATCCTTGGCCAGCACGAAGCTGCCCTGGCTGGTCAACGGTTGGGGTAGGGCGCGCAGGTGTTTTTCCTGAATGAACTGGCCGTGGATTACCGTGGGTTTGGCCAGTTGAGTGCTGAGCTGTTGCAGGTCGAATGCCTGTGCGCTGAAGCTCAGTAATACCCCCATTCCGGTAGGAGCGAGCTTGCTCGCGAAGAACCTGAGGACGCGTCGCAATACCAGGCGTGCAGCGTTATCGTTGACGACTTTCGCGAGCGAGCTCGCTCCTACAGGGGGGGTGTGCATCATTCGAGGGCTCTCGTGACGGCATCGGTGAACACTTTCGGCGAGGCCAATTGCATCTCGCGGCTGGCCAGGTCGACGGCGACCTGCACCGTGCAGGCACGGGTCAGGCGCTCGCCGCTGGCGAGATCGCTGATCAGGTAGTTGATCTTCAGGCGGTTTTCCCACTCCACCAGGCTGGCGCGCACATTCAGCCGCTGGCCGAACACGGCGCCGCGCACGTAGCGCAACTGCAGGTCGATCACCGGCCAGGCGTAGCCAGATTCCTGCATGGCCTTGTAGTTGTGGCCCAGGCTGTCAAGCAGGGCGCAGCGGGCGATTTCCAGGTACTTCACGTAATGGCCATGCCAGACCACGTGCATGCTGTCGACGTCAAAGAACGGCACGAGGATCTCGGTGTCGTGGTGCAGCACTCCCTTGCTACGCATGCAGCCTCCAGTGTTGTTCGCCGATTCGTTGCAGGCACAGGCGCAACTCGCCTTCCAGGGCGCGGTCTTCGATCACCGGGGCAAAGTCCTTGGCCAGCTCCGCGTGCATGGCCGCCAGTGCTGGCGGCAATGGCCGGGCATCGGCTGCCTGGCCGCGTAGCCACACCCCTTGCTGGGCGGCCAGCAAGGTGGCGGCAGCGACTTGCTCGGTCAGCTCCAGCACGCGGATCGCGTCGCGGGCGGCAATGGTGCCCATGCTCACCTTGTCCTGGTTGTGGCATTCGGTGGAGCGCGAGAACACGCTGGCCGGCATGGTGTTTTTCAACGCTTCGGCGGTCCAGGCGCTGGTGCCGATCTGCACCGCCTTGAAGCCGTGGTTGAGCATGGCCCGCTCGGCGCTGGCGCCTGACAGGTTGCTCGGTAAACCATGGTTGTAGCGTTCGTCCACCAGCAAGGCGAGCTGGCGGTCGAGCAGGTCGGCGACGTTGGCCACCAGGTTCTTCAGGCTGTCCATGGCGAAGGCGATGTGCCCACCGTAGAAGTGCCCGCCGTGCAGCACGCGCTCGGCTTCGGCATCGATGATCGGATTGTCGTTGGCGCTGTTGAGTTCAATCTCGATGAACGAGCGCAGCCAGTTCAGGCTGTCCGCCAGTACGCCCAGCACATGGGGTGCGCAGCGCAGCGAGTAGCGGTCTTGCAAGCGATGCAGGGGCGCGGTGGGCGCATCGATCGCCAGGTCCTTGCGCAGCCAGGCGGCGACTTGCATCTGCCCTGGGTGGGGCTTGGCGGCGAACAGGCGCTCGTCGAAGTGTTCCGGGTTGCCTTGCAGGGCGACCACATTCATCGCGGTAATGCGCGTGGCCAGTTGCAGCAGGTAGTCGGCGCGGGCGAAGGCCAGGCAGGCCAGGCCGGTCATCACGGCGGTGCCGTTCATCAGCGCCAGGGCTTCCTTGGGGCGCAGTACCAGCGGTGCCCAGCCGAGCTCGCGGTGGACCTCGGCCGAGGTGCGGCGCTCACCGCGCCACAGCACCTCACGCTCCCCAGACAGGGTTGCGGCCACGTAGGACAGCGGCGTCAGGTCACCGCTGGCGCCCACCGAACCCTCCTGCGGGATCAGCGGCAGGATGTCCTGGTCGAGGAACGCCTGCAGGCGCTCCAGCAGTTCCACGCGAACCCCGGAGACGCCATGGCACAGCGACTGCAAGCGTGCGGCCAGTACGGCGCGGGTGGCCTGGGCATCAAGCAACTGGCCCAGGCCACAGCCGTGAAAGGTGTACAGGTGACGGGGCAGGGCCTCGACGTGGTGCAGCGGAACCGCCACCACGCAGGAGTCGCCGTAACCGGTGGTCACGCCATAGATCACGCCTTCCTTGTCCAGCAACGAATCGAGAAACCGCGCGCCCTTGGCGATGCGCTCGCGGTAGGCGCTGTCGCTTTGCAGCCGCGCAGGGGCCTGGCGGTTGGCCAGGGCCAGCACGTCCTCGATGCGCAAGGGGAGTTCGCCGAAGGTTACCGGCTCAAGCGTGGGCGTCGTCATCGGCTTTCCAGAAAGGGTAGAAGTTGAACCATTGTTGGGGCGCTTGCAGGCAATAGTGACTCAGGCGTTCGGCATAACGGGAAGCCCACTGATGAATGACCTGCTCGCGCTCGCTGCGTTTCCACAGTATCGCCTCGGCGAAGGGTTCGAGGGTCAGTCGGTAGTGGCCCGCGGGTTGCTTCAGGCAGAGCAGCAGATTGACCGGGCATTTCAGCAAGCCGGCCAGCAACCACGGGCCTTGCGGGAACGCCGCCGGATGGCCGAGGAAGTCCACGGTCACGCTGCGCCCGCCGTGCAGGGGCACCCGATCACCGGCGATCGCCAACCATTCGCCACGCTCCAGGCGCTCGTGCAGCTGCAGCATGGTCAGCGGGTCCAGCTCGCTGACCTGGATCAGCCGCAGGTTGGTTGCCCCGGCTTCCCCCAGCAAGCGGTTGAACTGCTCGGCGTGCTTGGTGTGCACCAGCACGTTCATGGTGACCCGCTCGCCGATCTCCGCCAGTGCGCGGCACACCTCGAGATTGCCCAGGTGGGCGCCCACCAGCAGTTGCCCGCGGGCACCGCGCAGTTGATTGCGCAGCAGGGCCGGGTCGATGATCTCGATCTGCTCGATGCTCAGCTTGCCGTTCCAGACGTCGAGCTTGTCGAGCATCGAGTCGGCAAAGGCCATGAACTGGCCAAACACCCGCCAATGGCTGGGGCGCAAGTCGTCGCGACTGCTCCAGTCGGCCAGGCGCTGCTGGTACTGCCAGGCGCTCTGGCGGGCATTACGGCCAAACAGGAAAAAGTACAGGACGATGCCGTACAGCAGCGGGCTCAATGCGCGTCGGCCCAGCAGCTTGGCGGCGCCGGCGGTGAATTTCATCAGCCAGAAGCTGCCGCGCTCCTCGCGGTCGGCCCAGTGCTTGTTATCGGCGTTGCCGCTCATCGGCGCCACCGCCGCCAGAGCAGCGCGGGCGAGCGCAGCAGCATGCCGAAGAACAATCGGGTGTGCATGCGCGTGATCAGCACGTTGTCGTGGAACAGGCGAAAGTGCGAAACGCCGTCCAGCGGGTAGTGCACCCGGGTTTGCAGCCACAGCATGGGCTGGTTGCGCCAGGCCAGGCGCACCAGGATGTCGGAGTCGAAGTCCATGCGCCGGCCGATGTTGGCCGAGTCGATCAGGGCCAGGGTCGGTGGCAGCGGATAAACCCGATAACCACACATGGAGTCGCGGATCTGCAACGACAGGGTGTTGATCCAGACCATCACGTGCGTCAGGTAGCGCGCGTACAGGCGGCCTTTGGGCACGCTGGCGTCGTACAGTGGGTAACCGCAGACCAGCGCCTCGGGGTGGGCTTTGGAGCAGGTGATAAACCGCGCGGCATCCTGCAGGTCATGCTGGCCGTCGGCGTCCACCTGCAGGGCATGGCTGAAGCCCAGGCGCGCGGCTTCGCGCAGGCCGTGCATCACCGCGCCACCCTTGCCCTGGTTGACGCCCAGGCGCAACACAAACACCTTGGGCCGTTGGCCGAGGGCATCCAGTACCGCGGCGCAGGCCGGGCTGCTGGCATCGTCCACCAGGATGCACGGCAAATCGGCGGCCAGCAGGGCCTCGACCACCCGGGTAATGGCGGTTTCGTGGTTGTAGACCGGGATCACCGCGCAAGGGTTATGCATCAATTGCGCTCTCGAGCAGGATCCGCCCACTGGAGCAGGTGGCGGTGGCATTGCGGTAGGTGAAGTACAGCTTGCCGCGTGTTGCGTCGAAGCGCAGGTGCAGCTGGATTTCATCGCCCGGGCGCACCAGTTGCTGGAACTTGAGCACTTCCATACCGGCAAACTTTTGCGGCAGGTTCATCAACTGCAGGCCCAGCTTCAAGGCCCAGTCCACCTGCACCACGCCCGGCAACACCGGCGCGAGAGGGAAGTGACCGCTGAAGTAGGCCAGGTCCGGGGGCACGGCCAGTTGCAGGCTCCACTGACCTTCGTCTTCACTCTGCTCCAGCACCTCGGGGGCCTTGGGGCGCGGCGCCAGGAGCAGGGCATCGATGGTTTTCTGCGGGAGTTTGCCCTGGGCATTCATCGGCAGTTGTCGCAGCAAGCGCCAGCGGCGGGGCAGTGCCAGGGCTTCGCAATGCTGGTTGAGGTGTTCACGCAGGACCTGGGTCAGGTTGCGCCGACCAATATTGCGCAAGGCATGCAGGCCCGTTTCGCTGAGCACCAGCACTGCGCCGAGCGAGGCACGGTTTTCCTGGACCACGCCCAGGCGGGCTTCGGCGACCCAGTCATGGGTCACCAGGGCTTGCTCGAGCATGGGCAGGGAAATGCGTTTTTCTTCCAGTTTGACGATCCGGTCCAGGCGCCCCAGCAGTTCGAAGCGCCCGTGCGCGTCGATGCGGGCGGCATCGGCACTGTGTTCGACATGACCGGGCGGCAGGTAGGGCGAGGCGATCAGCAAGGCGCCGTCGCTGTCCTGGCGCAGCTGGACGCCGGCAAAGGGCTGCCAGGGTTCGTGTCCCTGGCGCCAGGCAATACCACCGGTTTCCGAGCTGCCGAGGATTTCCGTTGGCCATTGCTGCAGTCGGTCGTGAAGGCTTTGCGCGGCTTCGTCCGGCAGCGCACCACCGGAAGAAAACACCCGGCGTACCGCACTCAGGGCCGGCCAGTCGAGGTTGTCGCCCATGCGCTTGAGCAGGGCCGGGCTGGCGACCCAGGCAAAGGCCGGATGTTCGCGACTGGCGCGCTGCAGGTCTTCGGGAAACGCCAGTTGTTTGCGCACGAACGGGCGCCCGGCACACAACGGCCACAGGACGCGGAACAACAGGCCGTAGATATGTTGCGTGGCGACGCTGCCAATCAGGCAGGCGTCGCCCAGGTCGGCGCCCCACAACTGCTCGAGAGCCTCGACTTCGTTGGCCAGTTGGCGCAAGGACTTGTCGATGCGCTTGGGTTCACCGCTGGAGCCGGAGGTGCACAGGCTCAATTGGCAGCGATCGAGATCCAGGGTGGCGGGCGCCAGTGGCGGGTCACGCAAATCGTCGAGGCAGGCATCACCCGGCTGGTCGCTCAGCCACAGCTCGACTTCACTGCTCCAGCGTTGACGGGTCTGGGCTTGCAGGTCGGCAGGCAGCAGTACGCTGACCCCGGCGCGCCAGGCGCCGAGCAGGGCGATGGCCAGGTCGGCGGCGTCTTCCAGGTGCACGGCAATACGCTGCACGCCGCGGGCCTGCAGGCCGGCAGCCAGGCTCAGCGCCTGCTCGCACAGGCGTGCGTGGTCGAGCGCAGGGCCGCTGGTCACGGCCCGCTGTGTTTGAGTCTTGAGCAACAGGTGCTCAAGTTTTATCCAGTTCATGGGTGGCCTCGTACCCGTTGTCGTATGAGCCACTCGATGGCAAACATCAGACCGATCAAAACGTAGGAAATCAGCCCGGTGTACAGCGCCCACCAACTCAGTGGTGCCCACAGGGTCAGTGCAGCAGCACACAGGCCGTTGCACAGGAAAAACAGGCACCAGGCAATCGTCACATGGCGGGTATAGCGGATGGCTTTTTGCGGCAACTGCGGCTCGCGCAGGCGCGCCAGGCGCTCGACCAGCGGCGGGCCGTACTTCAGGCTCGCGCCGAACAGCCCCAGCAACAGGCCGCTGATCAGCACCGGGTACCAACGCAGCAGGTCCGGGCTGTCGAGCAACGCCAGCATCAGGCAAAACAGCAGCACTGCGCCGGCCATCAGCACGTCGCCAGGGCGTCGTTGGCCCGTCACGGCCCTGGCCAGCCACAGGCTGCCCAGCAGCAGGGCGAATTGCCACGGGGCGAAGTGCGCCATGCCGTAATACACCGCAAAGGGGTACAACAGGCCCGTGAGCAACAGGCCAAGGCCGATCACTGGGCTCATGCTGCCGGTTGAACCAGACGATAGACCGCCTCGACCACATCGCTGACAGTGCGCACCGACTTGAACTCTTCGGCGGCGATTTTCTTGCCGGTCTGGCGCTTGATGTGGTCGATCAGGTCGACGGCATCGATGCTGTCGATCTCCAGGTCCTGGTACAAGTGGGATTCAAGACTCACGCGCGCCGGATCCAGTTCAAAGAGTTCGACCAGGGCATCGCGCAAGGTGTTGAAAATATCGTCACGAGTTTGCATGGTCCGGTCTCAAGCTGCCTGTTTTGCCGTGACGAACGCCGCAAGGCTCGCCACATTGATGAAGTGGTTGCGGGTGTCCTTGGCGTCGGCATCGATCTTGATGCCGTACTTTTTCTGGATCGCCAGGCCCAGCTCCAGGGCATCCACGGAGTCCAGGCCCAGGCCTTCGCCGAAGAGCGTCTGCTCATCGCCAATGTCATCGACACCGATATCCTCCAGGCCCAGGGAATCGATGATCAGCAGTTTTATCTCACGGTGCAGTTCGCTCATCTTCGGCGAGCTCCTTAATATAGTAATGATGCAAGTAGTCGTTGAGCTTGCGCGAGGCCTGCGGCGCAGGCCCCATCGCGGCGAAGGCTTGTGGGTCTATATCGGCCCCCACGCGGAAACTGAAGTGCACGCGGCGCTTGGGGATCCGGTACCAGGGTTCGGCTTTGGTCAGGGTGGTCGGGCTGACCTTGATTATCACCGGGGTGAGGATGCTCGCACCCCGCAGGGCAATGGCCGCCCCTCCACGATGGAAGGCCGGTGGCTGGCCGGGCTGGGTGCGTGTGCCTTCCGGGAAGATAATCAGGGTTTGCCCGCTCCTGAGCGCGTCGGCGGCGGCATCGAGCATGTCCATGCTGCCGTCGTTGCTGATGTATTCAGTGCAGCGTAGCGGACTGCGGGTAAAGGGGTTCTCCCAAAGGCTTTGCTTGACCACGCAATTGGCGTGGCGCACCAGGCCGATCAGAAACACTACGTCGATCAGCGACGGGTGATTGGCCATGATCATCTGTCCCGGACGGCCGAGGCGTTCTGCGCCCTGGATGTCGTAGGTCAGCACGCCGGTACGGGCCATGAACCGCACAAACAGCCAGAATAGTCGGCTGACTGTCGCGCGTGCCCGCCGCCTGTGGGTCGGGGCATCTGCGGGCAAGCAACCGAGTACCGGAAAAACCACCAGCCGCAGGCACAGCCCGCCCAACCCGAACAGGGCAAAGCTGGCAGCCGTCGCCAGCAGGCGCCAGTAGTAGGCGTCGCGGTTTTTTTCGGTCACGGATTGCGTTGCCAGGTCCATACACGATTTTTCCAGGCATGTTGGCAAGAAGTCTCCTGGCCGAGGAGCACAGGTAACAGATTCAGCGCGTGGGGCCAGTGGGCTTTGGACAACGGATCCGCTGCGCTGTTCAGGGACAGCTGCCAGTCTTTACCGGGGGTCAGCAGCAAGCCGACGGCGTAGGGAAACGGCACGTCGTCGATCCACGGTGAGTAGGCCTGGGGGGGCTGATCTTCGGTCACCACCAGCAGCACTGCCGGTGCACCCTCGTCGAGCAGGGCCGCAGCTTCCAGCACGCCATGTTCGAGGCCGTCACCGGCGGCGGCCAGGGCGGTCATTTCGCTGGTTTCCCCGCGCATGATCGACCACAGTCCGATGATCGCATTGTGCACTGACAGGCTGAACTGGGTAGGCGACAGCGGTTGCTCGGTCGCCAGGTCGCTGAGGATCTCGAAGGTGCGCGGGGTTTCACCATGACGGGACACGAACACCAATGGCAGTTGCTCGCGACCTTCGGCCAGCGGCCAGCCGACGCTGAAGGCCATGCGGGCCAGGCGGCTCAGGCGGCGGCGCTGCATGGCTGGAAGAAAGGATACGTCGGGAGCTTCATCGCTGGCCGGGAGTACCACCGGTTGGCGGCTCCAGGCTTGCCAGTCGTCCACGCTTACGAGCCCAGGGGCCCAGGCGCGCCATTGGGCGATGCTGAATGTGATCACTGAATTCTTCCCGCCCCTGCGGGCTTCCTTGACGCGGTAAGTCGTTTCGATCGGCGACAGACCTGGCGTGGCACAGAGGCCGAGTGTCGCGCATTATCCCGGTGCTGTTGGCTTGTAGCAAATGCTGGTTACATTTTGTTCAGTAGATGATGGGCGTTCTCAAGTAATCGGCGGCGGGGTAATTCTGCGGTTTTCGCCGGGAAAATCTGCCAGCCACTTCTTCAGTCATTGGAAGATCGCGCTGGTTAACTCGAAGAGATTGCAGCTGACTCTGTAGTCTGTTTGCCGCCAAGGTAGCTAAGCGGCATCGAGGCCTACTACACTCGGTCATTCTTTGATACACGGAGGTTTTGCAATGCGGCGCGTGGTGTTCAATCAGAAAGGTGGCGTGGGCAAATCCAGTATTGCCTGCAATCTGGCGGCGGTCAGCGCCAGCGAGGGCTATCGCACCCTGCTGGTGGATCTCGATGCCCAGGCCAATTCCACTCAATACCTCACCGGGCTGACCGGCAATGACATTCCGATGGGGATTGCCGACTTCTTCAAGCAGACCCTGTCGTCCGGGCCGTTCTCGAAGAAGAACCGGGTGGATATCTATGAAACCCCGTTCGACAACCTGCACGTGATCACCGCCACGGCTGAACTGGCCGACCTGCAGCCCAAGCTTGAGGCGAAGCACAAGATCAACAAGCTGCGCAAATTGCTCGACGAACTGGCCGAAGACTACGACAGGATCTACCTCGACACCCCGCCAGCCCTGAACTTTTATGCGGTTTCAGCGTTGATCGCCGCCGATCGCGTGTTGATTCCCTTTGATTGCGACAGCTTTTCCCGTCAGGCGCTGTACGGCCTGCTGGCGGAGATCGAAGAATTGAAGGAAGACCACAACGAAGGCCTGGAGGTCGAAGGCATCGTGGTCAACCAATTCCAGGCGCGGGCCAGCCTGCCACAGCAGATGCTCGATGAGTTGATTGCCGAAGGCCTGCCCGTGTTGCCGGTGTACCTGGGCAGTTCGGTGCGCATGCGTGAGTCGCACCAGGCCAACATGCCGCTGATCCACCTCGACCCGCGGCATAAACTGACCCAACAGTTCGTCGACCTGCACAATCTGTTGGAACACTCCTGACCTTCACGCGCGCATCAGATGCCCTGTGCGCGTAGCCAGCCAAGCAATTGCGGTAATGCCATGGCCCCGCTCTGGCGCGCCACTTCCCGGCCGTTCTTGAACAGGATCAGGCTGGGAATCGAGCGAATCGCCAACTGAGCCGACAATTGCTGATTGGCCTCGCTGTCCAGCTTGGCCAGGCGGCATTTGCCCGCCAGTTGCCCGGCCGCCTGCTCGAACACCGGTGCAAACGATTTGCATGGCCCGCACCAGTCCGCCCACACATCCACCAGCAGCGGCAGA
Organism: Pseudomonas sp. NPDC087626; assembly: GCF_044743405.1. Taxonomy (NCBI): domain Bacteria; kingdom Pseudomonadati; phylum Pseudomonadota; class Gammaproteobacteria; order Pseudomonadales; family Pseudomonadaceae; genus Pseudomonas; species Pseudomonas sp. NPDC087626. The sequence goes on along the minus strand of NZ_JBIUWJ010000017.1, from coordinate 28,617 downwards.
TCGCCCTTGATCTGGCTGGCGTAGTCGCCTTGCTTCAATTCAAACGGCTTGTTCAGCAGGACTTCGGCCTTGCAGCGCCCGCATTTCGGATGGTCGTTGAGGCGCTCGGCGGGAATGCGGTTGAGGCCGTTGCAGTGGGGGCAGGGGATGAGGAGTGGGTCGGTCATGAGTGATATCCAATGGGAAGCTGATATCACCTAGTTGGAGACGTTTGCTCATGTTTTCAATCGCGCAGTGATCAGCGTTAAAACTAGGCTGAGTCGTACCGAGCCAGACCGCTGGTCTACTTCGGATTATCGCAACTTGCGATATCTTTTATCTGTGATTAACTCCCCATAGCAAAATGCGATAAGGATGTTGCATGCATGTTCTCACCGAAAAAGGAGTACGTGAAGCCAAGGTCAGATGGCCAATGGCAGCCAATGCGCTGGACCATTGGTATCAATTAGCCAAAGGAAGCAAACCGTCGGATTTGCGGCGATGAGAGCCACATTCCCTGCTGTCGACAAGGTAGGTGAGCTTCATGTTTTCGATATCGGTGGCAACAAGCTGCGGTTGATAGCTTTTGTCAGATATCGATCGCAAAAGCTTTATATCAAGCATGTGCTGGATCATCGCGAATATGACCGCGGCAAGTGGAAGGAGGAAAAAGCATGAGTGTACTGATCAAAAAAGCTGCCGAGCATTGGGAGTTTGTCTCACCGCTGCTTCGAAAACCGAAAAGTGAAGATGACTATGACCTGCTGGCGCATGCGCTGGACGAGTTGCTCGAGATGACGGGCGGTGATGAGTCCCACCCGCTGATGAGCCTGGTGGATATCATTGGTGACTGGATTGAGGAGTGGGACCATAAGCATCACCCGATGCCCAAGCCTAGCGGGGTCGAGATTCTTGGCTACTTGATGCGTGAACACGGCCTCAGCCAGAGCGACCTGCCTGGCGTCGGCCCTCAGTCGGTCGTGTCCGAAATCCTGAGTGGCAAGCGCCAGCTCAACCTGCGCCAAGTCCGCTGGTTGGCCGAGCGCTTTAGCGTGTCGGTTGAAGTCTTTATCTGACTCACCTCACGACGAACAACTGATCTCCAGATGCTTGCCCCATTCCGGCGGGCGTTCAGCGTAGCTGTCCATTCCCGGTTGTTGCTCGAACGGCTTGCTCAGCACCGCGTGCAGGCGGCGGACTTCGCAATAGTCGCCATTTTCTGCCGCATCGATGGCTTTTTGCGCCAGATAGTTGCGCAGAATGTACAGCGGGTTGACCGCGTGCATCCGTGTGCGGCGCTGTTCCTGGTCAACCACCCCTTCACGGGCCACCCGGGCGCTGTAACGCTCGCCCCACGCATCGAAACCCTGGATGTCGACAAAGTCATCGCGCAAGCGGGCTAGGGCCTGCTCGGGTGCCTGATCGCCGAGGCGGCGGAAAAACAGGCTGTAGTCGACGGCACTGTTTTGCATTAACTGCAGTAGCTGCTCGACCAGGGTCTGGTCACTGTCTTCGCCGGTGGTCAGGCCCAGGCGTCGGCGCATCAGGTCCAGGTAATGGGCCTGGAACAGCGGCAAGTACAGGCTCAGGGCCTCGCGCAGGGCTTCGACACTGATGAATGGCGTCAGGGCCTGCGCCAGGGCGCTGAGGTTCCACTGGCCGATCGGTACCTGATTGCTGAACGAGTAGCGGCCCTGGTCATCGGAGTGGTTGCAGATGAAGTGGGCATCGAAATCGTCGAGAAAGGCGAATGGCCCGAAGTCGAAGGTGATGCCCAGGATCGACATGTTGTCGGTGTTCATCACCCCATGGCAGAACCCATAGGCCTGCCACTTGGCAATCAGCTCGGCGTTGCGCTCGACGATTTCGCGGAACATCGCCAGGTAAGGTTCCGGCTGTTCCAGGCACTCGGGGAAGTGTTGCGCCAGGACGTGTTCGCCGAGGGCCTTCTGTTGCTCGGGACGTTTGGTGTAGTAGAAGTATTCAAAGTGGCCGAAACGCACGTGGCTCGGCGCCAGGCGCAGGACCATCGCCGCCCGTTCCTGTTTCTCGCGCCACACCGGTGTGCTGGAGCCGATCACACACAGCGCGCGGCTGCTCGGGATACCCAGTGCGTGCAGCGCTTCCGAGGCGAGGAACTCGCGGATCGAGGAGCGCAGCACGGCGCGGCCATCGCCCATGCGTGAGTAGGGCGTCTGCCCGGCCCCCTTGAGGTGCAGGTCCCAATGCTCGCCGGCCTGGTTGTAGACCTCGCCCAGCAATAGCCCGCGGCCATCGCCCAGTTGCGGGTTGTAGGAACCGAACTGATGCCCGGAGTAGACCATTGCCCGGGGTTCGGCTTCTGCCCACAGTTTGTGACCGCCGAACAGCTCGGCGAACACCGGGGTCTCGGCCACCGCCGGGTCGAGGTCCAGCAAGGCCATGGCAGCGGGGCTGGCCACGACCAGGCGCGGCTCGCTGATGGGCTCGGGCAGGACATGGGTTGAGAACGCGTCGCCCAGGCGAGCGAAGCGGTTGTCGAAGGTCAGTTCGTCGAGGGCTTTCAACGGCCATCTCCAGCAGAATGTCCGAGCATTCTGCTGGGGATTGCCCGGTTAGTCGAGTTTCGGCGCGGGTGGTTGTTGCTCGCCAGGGAGGTCCTTTGCCGCAACGATGGTTTTCGCTTCCGGTTCGATCGGCACCATCTTGTATTCCTGGCCGTGGAGGTTCTTCAGGTACACCTCCATCTGCCGGAACGAGATGTTGATGTGCTGCTTCTTGAACTCGCGGTTGATGAACCGGTTGATCTCGTCGAGGACCGGGTTGCGGTCACCCAGGTCACGCACGTGCACGCGCAGTTCGTGATCCAGGGTGCTTTCGCCGAAGTTCAGGAAGTACACGTGGGGCTCCGGCTCCTTGAGCACCCGCGGGTTGTCGCGGGCGGCCTTGAGCAGCAGCTCCTTGACCAGGTCCAGGTCCGAGCCATAGTCCACGCCAAGCTTGAGCGTCACACGGGTGATGGTATCGGTCAGCGACCAGTTGATCAGTTGCCCGGTGATGAACGTCTTGTTCGGGACGATGATGTCCTTGCGGTCGAAGTCGGTGATGGTGGTTGCGCGGATGCGGATTTTGCTCACCGTGCCCGACAGGTTGCCGATGGTGATGGTGTCGCCGATGCGTACCGGACGCTCGAACAGGATCATGATCCCGGAGATGAAGTTGGCGAAGATTTCCTGCATGCCGAAACCCAGGCCGACCGAGAGCGCCGCCACCAGCCATTGCAGCTTGTCCCAACTGACCCCGAGGGTCGACAGGGTGGTCACGAAACCGATGCCGGCGATCACGTAGGTCAGCAAGGTGGTGGTGGCGTAGGCGCTGCCCTGGGCCAGGTCAAGCTTGGACAGCACCAGCACTTCCAGCAGGCCGGGCAGGTTGCGCGCCAGGGCCATGGTGATGCCGATGATGATCAGGGCGCCGAGCATGTCGCCGATGCTGATCGGCACCATGCTCATGTTGGCGCCGGTGCCGCTGGTGTATTCGTAGAGGGTGATGTTGTCCAGGTACGAGAACACCGTGATCAGGTCGGCCCAGACCCAGTACAGGGCGGCAATGAAGCCACCCAGCAGGGCCAGGCGGATCAGGCGCAGGGATTGCTCGTTGACCTTCTCGATGTCCAGCGTCGGTTCTTCGACCACCACTTCGCCATCGCCGGCTTCCTTGGCCGCCAGGCGCTTGGTCAACGCCCGCTGGTAGGCCAGGCGCCGAGCCGCCACGGACAGGCCACGCACGAAGGTGGCCTCGATCACCAGCCAGAACATCAACAGGTACAGGGTGTTGATCAACCGGTCGCTGAGCTTCAGGGCGGTGTAGAAGTAGCCAAAGCACACGGCAATGAACAGCGCCACGGGCAGCGCGGTGAACATCACCCCGACCGCCTTGCGAAACAGCGAGGCGTTGTTGTGGGTCGGGCTGTGGAGCAACAGGCGACTGAGCAGCCAGGCCATCAGGGCGTAGCAGGTCAGCACCACGCCGATGCCCAGCACATCATCGGCCAGTGCCGCCGGTTGCAACTCGGCCACCGCTACCACGGCGACCAGCGCGATCACCACCACGCCCAGGCGCCGGATCCAGCCGCGAAGGAACTCGACCTGGGGTTTTTCCCAGCGGAAGTGCAACTGCGCCACGCCGCCGGGAGCCAGGATCCGGTAGGCGGTGTAGAACACCAGCCAGGCCTGGGACACTTGCAGCAGGGCCGCACCGAGGTTGGTGTTTTGCCCGCGGGCGTCGATCTGCAAGGCGTAGCCACACAGCGCCAGTGCCAGGGAAACCGGCATCGCCAGCAGCACATTGATCAGAATTGCCTGGGGCGTGTGCCATTGACTGTCGCGCTTGAAGTGCCCGATATCCTGGTGGACCTTGTTCAGGCGGCCATACAGGTACTTGCGGCGCCACAGTAGAAAGCCGATCAGCAGCGCCAGCGGGGTGAACAGCAGCGGTCGCTGGATCAGGCCGTCACTCAGCTCGGTCAGGGTCGAGGTCCAGGGCAGGGTGTTGATCTGCTTTTCCAGGCGCGTCGGCACGGCCCGCAGCCATTCCAGGTCCAGCGGCTTGTTGCTGGGGATCCAGAACATCTGTTCGTCGAGGGTCGAGCGCAGGTTCTGGGCGGTGGTCAGCAGTTGCTTCTGGTTCAACTGCAGGGTGATGGATTCGTTGAGCAGGGCGCTCAGCTCACGGTTCAGGCGCTCCAGCAGGTCGACCCGGGTCAGTGCCAGCTCCAGCAGGTTCTTGCGCAGTTGCGGGGTAACCTGGTCCGGCGGTTGGGCTGCCAGCAAGTTATCCACATAGGCTGTGGGATTGCTGATCAGCTCGCGTTGCTGATTGACTTCGAATTGGTACAGGCGGATGTCGGCAATCTGGTCGGCCAGGTCGCGGTCCAGGCGCAAGCGGGGCAAGGCCTGCTTTTGCTTGTAGAGGATCTTCGACAGCAGCAGGCTGCCCTTGAGGACGCTGATCTGTTCATCCAGCGCCGCGTCGCTCTGGGTCACGGTGTCGAGCTGCTGCTTGGTTTGCAGGTTCTGCTGGGTCAGTTCGTTGAGGCGGTCGGTGCTTTTGAGCAGGTAGTCGGAGAGCTTCAGGTTGGCCGCGCTTTCGGTGGCGAGCAGGCTGCTGCCGCCGGCTTTCTGGGCTTCGATCGACTGCTGGGTAACCGTCTCCTGGGACTGTGCCAGGCGTTTCTGGTTGATCAGGGTCTGCAGGTCCTGGATCTCCCGCTCCATACGCACAGTGCGTTCGGTCAGCAGGTCGTGCTGGCTGTTGCCCAAGTCCTGTAACTGACTGTTGCCGGCCAGTTCCTGGCGGCGCAACGGGATCAGCGCATTCAGGGCGGCGAGCTCGGCGTTGAGCAGGTCGCGTTGCTCGTTGGAGAGAGTCTTGCCGTTGTCCTTGCCGGTCTTGAGGATGTTGTTGATCTGCAGGATGCGGGTCTGGCTGCTGCTGATTTCAGCCTGGGCGCGCTCGGGGCGGGTCTGGGCCGTGATGATCAGGCTATTGGCATCGGCCAGGGCCTTTTGCAGGTCGCTTTGCTGGGTACTGCGCTCGGTGAGCATCTGTTCGAGCTGCGGCACGCTCAGGTTGGCGTAGCGCTGGGCAACCGGGATCACCTTGGTCGCCTCGAGACGGTCCAGTTCGCGCTGGTTCTCGATGTTCTGCTTGGGCGCGGTGCTCAGCTGTTGCTTGAGGTCGTTGAGGCGCTTGTCGTAATCGGCCTTGTTCGACAGCTGGGTCAGGGTCTGTTGCAGTACCGCTTGCAGGGCTTTTTGATCGGCCTCGGGCAGTTTGCGTTCGGCGATCTTGTCCAGGCTCTTCTGCACGGTGTCAGCGGAAGGTGGTTCGGCCGCCTGCAGGGTGCCGACGGAAAGACTCAGCCCCAACAGGGCTACAGCTAAAAATGTGCGCAGGGTTGGCATAGAGACCGATCGAAAACGTGGCGGAAAAAGGAGTTTAGAGGAACAAGCCGGGGCCCGGGCGACTTCCTTCGGGGAATCTGACGCCCACTTTGGCAATCTTGTTCCCGTCCATGACCGCAACCGTCCAGATGGTGTTGTTCCATTCCACCTGGTCACCTACCACCGGAGCGCCGCCGACTTTCTGGGTAATGAAGCGGCCCAGCGGCATGTCCGGATCGACCCCTTCGAGTTGCAGCCCGTACAGCGCGGAAACCGCGCCCAGCTGGGCGTCGCCTTCGAGAACGAAGTCGCCGAAAAAACGCAGGTCGAGGCCCCGTTGCGGGGCCTGGCTGAACAGCTTTCCGAGGGCCGGGAGGTTGTGTTCATGGCCGATCACGCAGAGCAAATCATCGACTTCGAGCACCGTACTACCCGACGGATGGAGCAGTTGCTGGCCGCGAAACAGGGCAGCGATGCGGGTGCCTTCGGGCATTTTCAGCTCGCGCAGGGCTGCGCCGATGCACCACTTTTCCGCGCCGAGACGGTAAACGAACAGTTCCCACTCGCTGGTCACGTGCACTTCCAGGGCTGCGCGGGAGATCGGCGCGGGCTCCGGCGGCACCGTCACCTTCAGCAGCTTGGCCACCCACGGCAGGCTCGTGCCCTGGACCAGCAGCGACACCAGCACGATGAAGAACGCCAGGTTGAAGTACAGCTGGGCGTTGGGCAGCCCGGCCATCAGCGGGAACACCGCGAGAATGATCGGTACCGCGCCGCGCAGGCCGACCCAGGAAATGAACACCTTTTCCCGGCCATGGAAAGCCTTGAACGGCAGCAGGCCGACCATCACCGACAGCGGCCGGGCAAACAGGATCATCCACAGGGCCAGGCCAAGGGCCGGCAGGGCGATCGGCAGCAGGTCGTGGGGCGTTACCAGCAGGCCCAACACCAGGAACATGCCGATTTGCGCCAGCCATGCCATGCCGTCGAGCATGTGCAAAATGCCGTGGCGGCTGCGCACCGGGCGGTTGCCGATCACCAGGCCACACAGGTACACCGCGAGGAAACCACTGCCGTGCAGGGCGTTGGTCAGGGCAAAGACCACCAGGCCACCGGCGATCACCAGGATCGGGTACAGACCGGTGGCCAGGTTGATCCGGTTGACCATCTGCAGCATCAGCCAGCCACCGCCCAGGCCAATCAGGCCGCCGATGCCGAACTCGCGCAGCAGGTGAGTCAGCAGGCTCCAGTGCAGGCCGGTCTGGCCGCTGGCGAGCATGTCGATCAAGGTCACGGTGAGGAACACCGCCATCGGGTCGTTGCTGCCGGACTCGATTTCCAGGGTGGCCGTCACACGTTCGTTGAGGCCCTTGCCGCCGAGCAGGGAGAACACCGCCGCGGCATCGGTGGAGCCGACGATGGCGCCGATCAACAGGCCCTGGATCAGGTTCAGGTCGAACAGCCAGGCCGCGGCCATGCCGGTCAGCCCGGTGGTGATCAGCACCCCGACGGTGGCCAGCGATAACGCTGGCCATAACGCCACGCGAAAGCTCGAAACCCTGGTGCGCAAGCCGCCATCGAGCAGGATCACGGCCAGGGCCAGGTTGCCGACCAGGTACGCGGTGGGGTAGTTATCGAAAATGATGCCGCCACCGTCGACGCCGGCGGCCATGCCCACGGCCAGGATGATCACCAGAATCGGGATGCCCAGACGGGAGGAAAGTGAACTTACTAGAATGCTCGCACCTACCAGCAACGCGCCGATCAAGAACAGGCTGTTGATGGTCGTCGCATTCAAAGGCAGTACTCCGGAAAGCTGAAAGGCGGGCGCGAACTGACCATGCAGTCTGCGTGCCAGCGATTCTAACCTGTTGAAATGTGATGCTGTCAAAAAGCTTTTAAGTGGCCTGTTTCACCCCCGTGTAATCAAGGGGGCGCGGGTAACAATTGCTTGCCCCTGACGAGTTGCAGGAACCAGATGGGCCAATCGCAGTCTTTAACATTCGCAGGAAAGATCGCCGCCAGGAAAATCAAGGCTCTGCGCCGCAATAACCCTGGCGCCTGTGGTGACTTTTCTTTATCGTACGCGCCCTTTGAAAATGCCCGGAATATCAAAATGTTGGAAGCAACCCTAAGCCAATTGGAACAACTGGTCAGCGAGCTGGTGCAACAGAACCAGGAACTGCTCGGCACTAACCAGACCCTGAGCGCCGAGCTGGCCCAGGCCAAGGACGAAAACGAAAGCCTGCAATTGAGCCTGATGGAACAGGAAGAAAAGCAGGGTGCCACCGTAGCCCGTATTCAAGCCCTGGTTGAGCGTGTGAGCGCAGGTCCTGTGAACGCATGAATCACGGTGCCGATGGGGTAAAAGTCGTTTCCATTCTTGGAGAAGACTATTCGATCAAGGCGCCGGCCGGGGAAGAGCAGATGCTGCTCGACGCCGCGCTCATGCTCAAGGCGGTGCTGGCTGAGACCAAGAAGAAATACCCGACCCTGATCGGGGACAAACTGCTGGTGCTGACGGCGATGAACCTGTGTTCAAAGCAGTTGGAAATGCAGAAGCGTCACCAACAGGAACTCGACCGTTACCAAGAGCAAGTCAGCGCCACGGTCGAAGTGATTGCCAAGACCATCAGTCAGGTCTGACTGAAAATAGCGTCGGCCCAGCTGGCGCTATCGCGGGCAAGCCCGCTCCCACTTATCTGTGAACAACACAGATCCTTGTGGGAGCGGGCTTGCTCCGGGCGGCGATCCGACGATTGGATTTCAGTACCGCAAGGCAGTGATCAAAACCACTCATCCTGCATGCCCAGGCACACGTCATCGCGCGCTTCAAGAATCGCCAGCTCATGGTGGCAACCCGGCACTTCCCAAGTCAGGAAGTAGCGCGCCGCTTGCAGCTTGCCTTTATAGAAGCCGACGTCCGCGGCATTGCCCTTGGCCAATCCTTCTTCGGCGCGGATTGCCTGTTCCAGCCAGCGCCAGCCGATCACCGTGTGACCAAATACCTTCAGGTACAGCGCCGAGTTGGCCAGGCTGCTGTTGACCTTGCCCTGAGCCAGGTCGGTCAGCAGGCCGATGGTCACGGTTTGCAGGCGCGCCACCAGCTTTTCTAGCGGCTCACGTAATGGCGTCAGCGATTCATATGCCTGGGCACGTTCGGCGGTGTCGGCGATCAGGCGGATCAGTTGCTTGAGCCCCGCGCCGCCGTTCTGCGCGAGCTTGCGCCCCAGCAGGTCCAGCGACTGAATGCCGTGGGTGCCCTCGTGGATCGGGTTCAGGCGGTTGTCGCGGTAGTACTGCTCCACCGGGTACTCGCGGGTATAGCCGTGGCCGCCGAGGATCTGGATTGCCAGTTCGTTGGCCTTGAGGCAGAACTCCGATGGCCAGGATTTGACGATGGGCGTCAGCAGGTCCAGCAGTTCGTGCGCCTTTTTGCGCTCGGCTTCGGTCTCAAGCGTCGTGGTGTCATCGAACAATCGCGCCGCGTAGAGGCCGAGGTCGAATGCGCCTTCGACGTAGGCTTTCTGGGTCAGCAGCATGCGTTTGACGTCGGCGTGCTGGACGATCGAGACCGGGGCGGTATTTGGGTCCTTGCTGTCCGGCAGGCGACCTTGCGGGCGTTCGCGGGCGTATTCCAGGGAATACAGGTAGCCGGCATACCCCAGCATCACCGCGCCCATGCCGACGCCGATCCGCGCCTCGTTCATCATCTGGAACATGCAGCTCAGGCCTTGGTGCGGCTTGCCTACCAGATAGCCGACACACTCCCCGTTATCGCCGAAGTTCAACGCAGTCGAAGTGGTGCCGCGCCAGCCCATCTTGTGGAACAGGCCGGCCAGCAGCACGTCATTGCGCTTACCGAGGCTGCCGTCATCGTTGACCAGGAACTTGGGGACGATGAACAGCGAAATCCCTTTCACGCCGGCCGGCGCGTCCGGCAGCTTAGCCAGCACCATGTGCACGATGTTTTCCGAGAGCGGATGATCGCCGCCGGAAATAAAGATCTTGTTGCCCTTGAGACGATAAGTACCGTCAGACGCCGGTTCGGCGCGGGTACGGATGTCCGACAGCGACGAGCCAGCGTGGGGTTCGGTGAGGGCCATGGTGCCGAAAAACCGACCGTCGATCATTGGCTGCAGGAAACGTTGTTTCTGCTCGTCGGTGCCAAAGCTCTCGATCAGGTTGGCCGCGCCCATGGTCAGGAACGGGTAGGAAGTGGTTGCCGCGTTGGCTGCTTGAAAGTGGGCGAAACAGGCTTGCGACAGCAGGGTCGGCAACTGCATGCCACCGGCTTCGAAACTGCGGGCGGCGTTGAGAAAACCGGCTTCGAGGAAGGCATCCACGGCAGGTTTGACTTCCGGGATCAGGATCGCCTTGCCGTCTTCATAGCGCGGCTCGTTCTCGTCGCCCTTGCGGTTATGGGGCGCAAAGTACTTCTCGGCGATGCTGCGGGCGGTGCCAATGGCCGCGTCAAAGGTCTCGCGGTTGTGCTCGGCGAAACGCTCGCGCTGAGTCAAACCCTCGGCATCGAGGACTTCGTACAGCTCGAAAGCCAGATTGCGGGAACTGAGCAGCGTCTCGGACATGGCGGCCTACCTGTTTTGGAATGGGCCGAGTCTAGAGGCGGGAAGGGCGGGGTGAACAGGAAGATTGATGAGCGTGATGGTGGGCAAGAGCGGTGACTTAACATACTCACCACAAACCACTGTGGGAGCTGGCTTGCCAGCGATGGCGGCAGATCAGTCAACACTAATGGTGACTGACACATCGCTATCGCTGGCAAGCCAGCTCCCACAGGGATTGTTGCTTAACCGGGCATCTGTTGCAGGTGCCCGGCTTATCGGTTTTAGCCAATAGTCATCAAGCTGGCGTTACCGCCGGCCGCTGCGGTGTTGACGCTCAGCGCGCGCTCGATCACCAGGCGTTCCAGCGCAATGCCGGTTTCCCCCGGCGCCTGGCCGTGGACCCCGACGATGGCGCCGGCACGGGTTGCCACTTGCTGGCAGACCGCACGCAACTGGTCGGAGTGACCATGATGCAGCACGGCATCAATGACGACTTCGTCCTTGGTCCAGTCTGCAACCCGCTGGATGCGCGCCTGTACTTCTTTTGGCAGACGGGCCAGCAGTGCCTTGCTCAGCTCGTTCTCCGGCATCACTGCCGAGCCGCCCACGGCCAGGACCGCAGCCAGTTGCGTCAGCAGGTCGCTTTCGCTGTCCGCCAGGCACAGTACGTGTTCGCGCGGCAGGATCGCATAGCTGTTGCGCTCGCCGGTCGGGCCGGCCAGGACGCGGGTGATACCGCTTTGCGATTGCTCGGCGAACTTCACGCACAGGGCGCTGAGGTCGTTGAGCTTGTGGCTGTCGGCCCAGGCTTGCAGGGCGGTCAGTGGCTTGCGCATGGCATCACGCAGACGCACATCCGGCGCTGTCTCGGCATCGGCACGGGCGAAGGATTGCTCGATCGCGTCGCTTGGGCGAGTCGACAGCAGGCGGTACAGGTACAGCGGGCCACCGGCTTTCGGGCCAGTGCCCGACAGGCCTTCGCCGCCGAACGGTTGCACGCCGACCACGGCACCCACGATGTTGCGGTTGACGTAGATGTTACCGGCATTGACGTTGTCGATCACCTTGGCGATGGTCTCGTCGATGCGAGTGTGCACGCCCAGGGTCAGGCCGTAGCCGGAAGCGTTGATCTGCTCGATCAGCAGGTCGATGTCTTTGCGCTTGTAGCGCACCACGTGCAGTACCGGGCCGAAAATCTCGCGTTGCAGCTCGTCGAAGCTTTCCAGCTCGATCAGGGTCGGCATGATGAAGGTGCCGCGTTTGACTTCCTCGCCATCGGCGATTGCCACCTGGTACACGCTGCGACCTTTGTCGCGCATGCCCTGGATGTGCTTCTCGATGCCAGCCTTGGCTTCGGCGTCGATCACCGGGCCGATGTCCACGGACAGGCGCTCCGGATTGCCCAGGCGGCATTCAGCCATGGCGCCCTTGAGCATTTCGATCACGCGGTCTGCCGAATCTTCCTGCAGGCACAGCACGCGCAGTGCCGAGCAACGCTGGCCGGCGCTGTCGAAGGCCGAGGAAACCACATCGATCACCACCTGTTCGGTGAGGGCCGAGGAGTCGACGATCATGGCGTTCTGGCCACCGGTTTCGGCGATCAGTGGAATCGGACGGCCCTGGGAGTCCAGGCGCCCGGCGATGTTGCGTTGCAGCAGGCGCGCGACTTCGGTGGAACCGGTGAACATCACGCCTTTGACGCGATCGTCGCCGACCAGGCCGGCACCGACGGTTTCACCACGGCCTGGCAGCAGTTGCAGGACGCCTTCAGGGATACCGGCTTCGAGCAGCAGGCGCACGGCTTGAGCGGCGATCAGCGGGGTCTGTTCCGCAGGCTTGGCCAGTACCGGGTTACCGGCGGCCAATGCAGCAGCCACTTGACCACTGAAGATTGCCAATGGGAAGTTCCACGGGCTGATGCACACCACCGGACCCAGTGGGCGGTGGGCGTCGTTGCTGAAATCGTTACGTGCCTGCACCGCGTAGTAACGCAGGAAGTCCACGGCTTCGCGCACTTCGGCGATGGCGTTGGCGAAGGTCTTGCCGGCTTCGCGGGCCAGCAGGCCCATCAGCGGCTGGATCTCGCCTTCCATCAGGTCGGCGGCACGTTCCAGGATCGCCGCGCGCTCGGCGGGCGGGGTGGCCTGCCAGATCGGTGCGGCGTTGAGGGCGCACTGGATCGCATTGTCGACGTCTTCGACGGTGGCTTCCTGGACATGGCCGACCACGTCGCGATGATCCGACGGGTTGAGGACCGGTGCCGGGGTTTCGCTGCTGGAGGCACAACCGAGCATCGGCGCGGCTTTCCAGTTGTTATGGGCGCTCGACAACAGAGCGCAGGACAGCGAAGCCAGGCGATGTTCGTTGGCCATGTCGATGCCGCTGGAGTTGGCGCGCTCGCTGCCATACAGATCACGCGGCAGCGGGATACGCGGGTGCGGCAAGCCGAAGCCGCCTTCCAGCGTCGCCATCTGCTCGATCTGGTTCACTGGATCGGCCACCAACTCCTGGATGGAGATCGACTGGTCGGCGATCCGGTTGACGAACGAAGTGTTCGCGCCGTTTTCCAGCAGGCGACGTACCAGGTACGCCAGCAGGGTTTCATGGGTGCCGACCGGTGCGTACACGCGGCACGGACGGTTCAGCTTGCCTTCGGAAACCTTGCCCACGACTTGTTCGTACAGTGGTTCACCCATGCCGTGCAGGCACTGGAACTCGTACTGGCCCGGGTAGTAGTTCTGACCGGCGATATGGTAGATGGCTGACAGCGTGTGGGCGTTGTGGGTCGCGAACTGCGGGTAGATGACTTCTGGTACCGACAGCAGTTTTCGCGCGCAAGCGATATAGGAAACGTCGGTGTACACCTTGCGGGTGTAGACCGGATAGCCTTCCAGGCCTTCGACCTGGGCACGCTTGATTTCGCTGTCCCAGTACGCACCTTTTACCAGGCGGATCATCAGGCGATGACGGCTGCGGCGAGCCAGGTCGATCACATAGTCGATCACGTACGGGCAACGCTTCTGGTAGGCCTGGATCACAAAACCGATGCCGTTCCAGCCAGTCAGTTGTGGTTCGAAGCACAGGCGCTCGAGCAGATCCAGCGACAGTTCCAGGCGGTCGGCTTCTTCGGCGTCGATGTTCAGGCCGATGTCGTATTGCTTGGCCAGCAAGGTCAGCGACAGCAGGCGCGGGTACAGCTCGTCCATCACGCGCTCGTACTGGGCGCGGCTGTAGCGTGGGTGCAGGGCCGACAGCTTGATGGAGATGCCCGGGCCTTCGTAAATGCCGCGGCCGTGGGACGCCTTGCCGATCGAGTGGATGGCTTGCTCGTAGGACGCCAGGTATTTCTGCGCGTCATGTTCGGTCAGCGCTGCTTCGCCGAGCATGTCGTAGGAGTAGCGGAAGCCCTTGGCTTCGAACTTGCTGGCGTTGGCCAGGGCTTCGGCGATGGTTTCGCCGGTCACGAACTGCTCGCCCATCAGGCGCATGGCCATGTCGACGCCCTTGCGGATCATCGGTTCGCCGCTTTTGCCGATGATGCGGCTCAGGGACGAAGTCAGGCCGGATTCGTTATGGGTGGAGACCAGTTTGCCGGTCAGCAGCAGGCCCCAGGTCGCAGCATTGACGAACAGCGACGGGCTGTTGCCCAGGTGCGGTTGCCAGTTGCCGGTGCTGATCTTGTCGCGGATCAGGGCGTCGCGGGTACCTTTGTCGGGAATCCGCAGCAGCGCTTCGGCCAGGCACATCAGGGCCACGCCTTCCTGGGACGACAGGGAGAATTCCTGCAGCAGACCCTGGACGATGCCTGCACGGCCGCCGGCGCTCTTCTGGTTACGCAGTTTTTCCGCAATCGAGGCGGCCAGCTTGTTGGTGGCATCGGCCATCGCTGCAGGCAGGCGGGCCTGTTCGAGCAGCATTGGCACCACTTCCGGCTCAGGGCGACGGTAGGCGGCAGTGATCGAGGCGCGCAGGACCGATTGCGGCAGGATGCTTTCCGCGAACTCAAGGAAGCACTGGTGCGCGTGGTCGACGTGCACGTCAGCGCTTTCGTCGGCCTCGGCACGGGTCAAACCGTTGAGCTCGGTCAGGGTTGCACCACCCTCGAGTTTTTCCAGGTAATTGAAAATCGCCTGCTTGATCAGCCAGTGCGGCGTGCGATCAATCGAGGTCGCGGCGGCTTTGAGGCGCTCGCGGGTCGGGTCGTCGAGTTTGACCCCAAGGGTGGTGGTAGCCATATTTTTATCCTCATGTTTGCCACGACTGCGTGGCATCAGCTGGCGGCAAGATTAGCGGCGCACTGAGGGAGGTGCAACCTGGTGCAACCCTTTTTTGTCGGAATTATCGGCAGTTCGTCAGGAATTAAATTCAAGCAACAGCGCGTCGCCCCTGCTTGGTGCTTTTTCTCCCAGTCCGTTGAGTTTCTTGCTCCGAAAGGGAGCAAAAACTGTCCTTTAAAATAAATTTCCGACTGGGTGCAACTTATTCGGGCGAAACAGGTTGCACCTCATTTGCTTTGTTGAATAGCATTCGCGCCCAAGGTGCAACCATCCACGAGACGGTTCATCGGCTGATGGCTTTCCTGGGGAAACATCAGTCATAAATGCGCGGATTCTCCAATCGTCTTTCAAGCGTAATCGTTTGGTGGCGGTTCAACAGACCGCTGCTACATAAAAACAAAGCCAGGGCGTAACTCAATGAGTGCAAGCAATCCAACCCTGATCACGTTCGTGATCTACATCGCAGCAATGGTGCTGATCGGCTTCATGGCCTATCGCTCCACCAACAACCTTTCTGACTACATTCTCGGTGGCCGTAGCCTGGGCAGCGTCGTGACCGCGCTTTCCGCTGGCGCCTCGGACATGAGTGGCTGGTTGTTGATGGGCCTGCCAGGTGCCATCTATATGTCGGGCCTGTCGGAAAGCTGGATCGCCATCGGCCTGATCATCGGTGCCTACCTGAACTGGCTGTTCGTAGCCGGTCGCCTGCGGGTACAGACCGAGCACAACGGTGATGCACTGACGCTGCCGGACTACTTCTCCAGCCGCTTCGAAGACAAGAGCGGCCTGCTGCGCATCATTTCTGCCGTGGTGATCCTGGTGTTCTTCACCATCTACTGCGCTTCCGGCATTGTGGCTGGCGCCCGTCTGTTCGAAAGCACCTTCGGCATGTCCTACGAGACTGCGCTGTGGGCCGGTGCTGCGGCGACTATTGCCTACACCTTCGTCGGTGGTTTCCTGGCAGTCAGCTGGACCGACACCGTGCAAGCCACACTGATGATCTTCGCCCTGCTGCTGACGCCGATCATCGTGCTGCTGGCCACCGGTGGCGTCGACACCACCTTCCTGGCCATCGAAGCGCAAGATCCAAGCAACTTCGACATGCTGAAAAACACCACCTTCATCGGCATCATCTCGCTGATGGGCTGGGGCCTGGGCTACTTCGGCCAGCCGCACATCCTGGCGCGATTCATGGCGGCGGATTCGGTGAAGTCGATCGCCAAGGCGCGTCGCATCTCCATGACCTGGATGATCCTGTGCCTGGGCGGCACCGTGGCAGTGGGCTTCTTCGGTATCGCCTACTTCTCGGCGCACCCGGAAGTTGCCGGCCCTGTGACCGAGAACCACGAGCGTGTGTTCATCGAGCTGGCCAAGCTGCTGTTCAACCCATGGATCGCTGGCGTGCTGCTGTCGGCCATTCTGGCGGCGGTAATGAGCACCCTGAGCTGCCAACTGCTGGTGTGCTCGAGTGCCCTGACCGAAGACTTCTACAAGTCCTTCCTGCGTAAGAACGCTTCCCAGGTCGAGCTGGTCTGGGTCGGCCGCGCCATGGTCCTGGCGGTTGCACTGGTGGCCATCGCGATGGCAGCCAACCCGGAAAACCGCGTACTGGGCCTGGTGAGCTACGCCTGGGCCGGCTTCGGTGCCGCCTTTGGTCCGGTTGTACTGATTTCGGTACTGTGGAAAGGCATGACCCGTAACGGCGCACTGGCCGGTATCGTGGTAGGTGCGGTGACTGTGATCGTCTGGAAGCATTTCGAACTGTTGGGTCTGTACGAAATCATCCCGGGCTTCATCTTCGCCAGCCTGGCAATCTTCCTGGTCAGCAAGATGGGCGAACCATCGGCCGGCATGCTGCAGCGCTTTGCCGCAGCAGAGAAAGATTTCCACCTGAACAAGTAATTGCCAGGGCCAATGCCCTGATCAATCGCTGATCAAAGAACGGCCCGCAGCCTGATGGATGCGGGCCGTTTTTTTGTTCGGGTATTGACCCTGATCTCCAAATTTGTCGCTTCTTTCTGTACTGCTCGTGGGATATTTCCTGTTTTGCTCGGGCGCCTTGAATTCTCTCTGTGTGCACGTACTTTGCGTTAGCCGACTCGTTTCCGAGCTGGCGTAACTCATCGTTAGCAATGGCGCATTTCTCCGAGGGATGGGCCGCCAGGGAAAAGGACATCAAGACATGGCTATCGGGTACTACATTGGGCCAGGTGACAAAACTACCTGCGGCGGTACCGTTCTGGAGGGGGATCACTCCTTTAGCTTGTTCGGCCTAATCCACGCACGTGAGGGTGATCTGGTCAGTTGCGGAAAAGACAAGAAGAGGTACCAGATTCTGGGCGGGGTTTCTCATGTCATAAGCGATGGTCGACGAGTCGCTGGCACGCTAGATAGTTTCAGTGGTTGCCCCTGTCGAGCCAAACTAATCCCCTCGAATTTCGAAGGTAGTTATATAAATGAGCCCTCTGCTCCCAAGGCATCCAGGGTAACCGCTCAATCGACCTCGCCTGCGCAATCGATAACAACTACCGGTAATTTGGCTGCGCCGCGTCCATCTAGCTTTACGTCAGTGACAGGTGTGCCGTCTCCATCACAGTCCATTGGTCACGATGCTATGGAACCGGGCTTTTACATCGTGCCCAAGAGCACCACCGGTGAACAACTCGTGGCCTCGTTGTTCACCCTGCGCGACCCGGCGGTAATGGGCAAATTCAAACTGCTCAATCCCAATCTGCGGGACGTCAAGGCCGGCTCGATGATCGTGCTCAGCGATCCCGATAACTTCCAATGCAGCCGTGAAGAAGCGCTGCTCATGGATGTGGCGGCCAAGACTAACCAGGTGCTTGAAATACTTAGCCCGCAAGAAGCGGATTTCATGGTGCAGAACAGGGATGTCATCCAGGCCTTCCTGGTTTATGGCTCTGGTGCTATCGGCGTCGGCGCGAGCATTTTCAAGAACAATCTGGATAACGTAGGCAGTGCTTTGAGGGATATTGAAGTATTGCAACAGACAACGCTCCAAAGAGATGGGCACCTGCGCTCGCCGGCTTTTTTTGCAGAGCGCCAGCGTCTGCTCGCTCAATTGAACAGCCATATGCCAGCACTGACCCGCAAGGGCATTGGATTTCCCCAACATATCAATTTGAAAAAAATGCTGGGTATCTCCAGTCAAAGCCTGGTCCACCATTGGACTAATGCCAGCCCAGCGGGGCAAATACCGGGGCATGCCACACATCTTGAAGGTGTAGCGAGGGCTTCAAAATACGTTCAGTACGGCGGTTGGATAGGGACTGCCGTCGGCGCAGGAGTGTCTGCTTTGAAGGTTCAGGATGTGTGTGCTGCAGGAAATAGCGAAGCGTGTAGACGAATCCGGCTTACTGAGTCAGGGAGTTTCACGGTAGGAGTAGCTGCTGGCATGGCCACAGGCAGGATATTAACCGCGCCGGTAGTCGGAGGCCTGTGCGTTGCTCTGGGAGTTCCAACAGGCGGCTTTTTAACACTTGCTTGCAGTATCGTTGCTGTGGGCGCTGGCTCGTATGCGGGGGGTACGTTGGGAGAAATGAGCGGCGAGTTCATAGGCGAAGCGATTTACGAGTCGACGAAATGACTACTGCAGAAATGATTGCTGGCGGTTTGTGTGGCTTGGCGTTCGTATTCGTACTTGTCGGCAACTGTTTCGCATTGCACTTGGGGTATACGAAAAGAGAGTTCTTATTGGGACATTTCAAGAATAGCTCCCCAAGCATATCTAATGCTGCACGCATACATAAGGGTTATTGGGGTAGACTTCAGCTCGTGGGAAGCGCTTGTATGGTTCTTGCTTTTCCAAGTTTTTTCATTAAGCACGGTATTCTAAGTGCTCAGGACTTTGCAGGCTTTCCTCGTCCGCTAAGATGGAAGTTAGTTGTGCTGCAATGGAGTGTTATCGTGTCATTCACTGCTATGGTCTTACTGGTCGCGTTATGGAAATCAGGAGCGCTCAAATAGCTGGCCAAGACGCGATGACGCCGCAGTTAATTGCAGTGTATGCCACTCGTTTAAGAGAGTTTTGGTGAAAAGAATTTTTGGTGAAAATAAATCAGTCCTCATTTTTTTGAAAAAAATGCTGGGTATCTCCAGTCAAAGCCTGGTCCACCACTGGACCAATGCCGGTGCTGGGGGGCAAATACCGGGTCACGCGACTCACCTTGAAGGTGTGGCAAAGGCATCTAAATACGTTCAATACGGCGGTTGGTTGGGTACTGCTGTTGGCGGGGGAGCCTCTGCCATGAAGGTGCAGGATGTGTGTATGGCGGGAAATGCCGAAGCTTGTGAGCGTGTGAGATTCACCGAGGCGGGCAGCTTCGCTGGCGGAATCATGGGAGGTGCCGCCGCAGGCGTAAGGTTATCAGTTGAGACAACCGGCAGGCTCTGCATAGCGCTCGGGATAACTAATGGTGGTTTGGGGACCGGGGTATGCAGCGTAGTGACGGTAGCAACAGGGGGGCTGGTGGGGGGAGTAGTAGGTAGCGGAGTTGGCGAGTGGATGGGTGACGTTATCTACGAGGCAACGAGATGAATAAAGCGCAGATGATGTTCGGTGCTCTCGGTGGCTTAATCCTCCTACTGATTTTCGTCTGGCTCGTAGTCGCACTTCATATGGCCTATACCAAGATGGATGTGCTCTTTGGGCACCTAAAAAACAGCCCGGCAATTACCGTTCTCGCCTTCTGGCGGCACGCGGGCCCATGGGGGCGGTTGAGGATGATCGGCAACATTGCCCATTACGTTTCGTCACCACGTAAAGGTATTGAAAACGGCAGCATCAGTGCTGAGGATATAGCGAGCCTTCCCGCGGCAATAAAGTGCAAGCTGGTTATTTTGTGGTGGAGCGTAACATTGCTTTTGGGGGCGTTACTCCTCGTGTGGTGCGTCGGGAAGTTTATGGGTCAAATCAAGTAAAAAAATCTGAGAAAGCTTGGCGTATAAAAGACAAGCTTGTAGCTCAGTGCTGCAGTTGTCGGCATGCTGCTACTTGGTTTGATTGTGAGTCCGGGATACTTAAGTAACATCCAGACCCGCTTCGGCTGGGGCGCTGGTCTCGCCGCAAGTTCAAGATCAAAAGATCGCAGCCTTCGGTGGTTTCTAAAGTGGCCCGCGGGCAGGGGCTGGGGCGCCGCTCAGCCGTGAACCCCTGACTTGCTGGCCGGTAAAAGGTAAACTTCGCCTCCTTCGCAGGAGCAGCCATGAATTATCGTCACGCCTTCCACGCCGGCAATCACGCCGACGTGTTCAAACACCTGACCTTGACCCGCCTCATCGCCCTGATGTCGCGCAAGGAACAGCCGTTTGCCTATCTCGACACCCACGCCGGCATTGGTCTGTATGACCTGCAGGGCGACCAGGCCAGCCGGACCGGTGAGTACCTGGAGGGTATCGCGCGATTGTGGGGCGAGCCGGACCTGCCGGTGCTGACGGCCGACTACATGCAGGTGCTGCACGAGATGAACCCGGATGGCCAGTTGCGCTACTACCCTGGCTCGCCGGAGCTGGCGCGGCGCCTGACCCGCCCGCAGGATCGTGTCCTGCTCAACGAGAAGCACCCGGAAGACGGCTTGCTGCTCAAAGACAACATGAAGGGCGATCGCCGGGTCAAGGTGCACCTGGGCGAAGGCTGGCATGTGCCCCGGGCGATGCTGCCGGTGCCGGAGAAGCGTGGCTTGATGCTGATCGATCCGCCGTTCGAGAAGCTCGATGAGATGCAGCGCTGTGCCGCTTCGCTCAAAGAAGCGATTGGCCGTATGCGCCAAACCGTGGCGGCGATCTGGTACCCGGTGAAGGACCAGCGCATGTTGCGCCGCTTCTATCAGGACCTGGCCGGCACGGGCGCGCCGAAGTTGCTGCGTGTGGAATTGCTGGTGCATCCGCTGGATACACCGAACAGCCTGAATGGCTCCGGGCTGGCGATTGCCAATCCGCCGTGGGGGCTGGAAGAGGAATTGCGGGAGTTGCTGCCGTGGCTGGCGCAGAAGCTGGGCCAGACCCAGGGTGGGTGGCAGATGGATTGGTTGATCGAAGAGAAACGATAAGCGGCAAGCCTCAAGCTGCAAGCTGCAAGTTAGATGGGAGCATCACGCTTGAGGCTTGAGGCTTGAGGCTTGCAGCTCGCAGCTCGCAGCTGTTTATATCGGGCAGGTCACGCCTGTGCCGCCGATCCCGCAGTAGCCCTCAGGGTTCTTCGCCAGGTACTGCTGGTGATACGCCTCGGCGTAGTAGAAGGTCGGGGCCTGTTCGATCTCGGTGGTGATGGTGCCCATTCCCGCTTTGGTCAGCTGCGCCTGGAACGTCTGCTCGCTGGCCTTGGCTTCCTCCAGTTGTTCAGGTTTGACCGCGTAGATCACCGAACGGTACTGGGTACCGATGTCGTTGCCTTGGCGCATGCCTTGCGTCGGGTTGTGCAGCTCCCAGAACATCGCCAGCAATTGCTTGTAGCTGATCCGGTCCTGGTCATACACCACCAGCACCACTTCGGTGTGGCCGGTCAGGCCCGAGCAGACTTCCTCATAGGTCGGGTTGGGGGTGAAGCCGCCGGCATAACCCACCGCCGTGCTGACCACGCCTTCACGCTGCCAGAACTTGCGTTCCGCGCCCCAGAAGCAGCCCAGGCCGAAGATCGCGAACTCTACGTTGCCGATGAAGGGACCCAGCATGTACTGGTCCTTATTGACGAAGTGTTTCTCCGGTACGGTGATCGGGGATTCGCGGCCGGGCAGGGCTTGTTCTTTAGTTGGGAGCACGTTTTTGTTCACCAGAATTTCCGAGCGCAAGACCATGATCAGTCCTCTCAGTCAGAGTATGTAAGTAGTCAGACCGCCAGTGTGCCGAATAATCCCCGCGGGAGCGAGCGCCCGCAGGGATGACTCAGTCAGGCAATTGGGCCACGTGGGTAGCGTTTGAGCTTGTCGATCAGCTCGGCGCCGGGGATCGGCCGGTCGAACAGGTAGCCCTGGCCGACGTCGCAGCGATGGCGGCGCAGGAAGGCCAGTTGTTCGGCCGTCTCGATGCCTTCGGCCACCACTTTGAGCTTGAGATTATGGGCCATGGCGATCACGGCCGAGGTGATCTCCATGTCGTCCTGGTTGTCCGGGATCTCATGAATGAAGCTGCGATCGATCTTGATGATGTCGATCGGGAATTTCTTCAGGTAGCTGAGGGACGAATAACCGGTGCCGAAATCGTCCATGGCCAGGGTCAGGCCCAGGCGTTTGAGCTGGTCGAGCTGCAGGTGAGTGTCTTCGGTGGCTTCCAGCAACAGGCCTTCGGTCAGTTCAAGCTCCAGCAGGTGGGCGGGGAGCTTTTCTTCCTTGAGGATGTTGGCAATCGAGGACACCAGGTCCGGGTCGGAGAACTGCTTGGGTGACAGGTTGATCGCCACCTGCAGGTTGCCCAGCCCGGCAGCGCTCAGTTCGATGCTCATGCGGCAGGCCTGGCGGGCGATCCATTTGCCGATGGGGATGATCAGGCCGGTCTCTTCGGCGACGCTGATGAACTGGTCGGGGCGGATCATGCCTTTTTCCGGGTGGTTCCAGCGCAGCAGCGCTTCCATCCCCAGCAGGCGACCGGAGCGCAGGCACAGCTTGGGCTGGTAGAACACGTCCAGCTCGTTCTGGGTCAGGGCGCGGCGCAGGTTGTTCTCCACGAACAGCTTATAGCTGGCCTCGGCGTTCAAGGCTTCGGTGAACACCTGGACCTGGTGTTTGCCATTGGCCTTGGCCTTGTGCAGGGCCAGCCCGGCGTTGCGCATCAGTGTTTGCGGGTCGCGCCCGTGCAGCGGCGCACAGGCCACGCCGACGGAGGCGGTGACGCTGATCAACTGGTTATCGACGAACATCGGCTTGTCCAGCGTCATCAACAGCTGGCTGGCCATTTGCTGACCGATAGACAGGCTGGCGTCATCCAGCAGTACCGCAAATTCGTTGCTGGCAAAACGCGCGAGGCTGCCACTCGGGCTCAAGCTGTTGCGCAGGCGGCGGGCCAGGCTGATCAGCAGTTTGTCGCCGGTCTGGTGGCCGAGGCTGTCGTTGATCCGCTTGAAATTGTCGATGTCCACCAGCAGCAGGCAGATCGGGCTGTCGCTGTCGCGGGCAAAACGTTCGTCGAGGTTGCGGATAAACGCGGGGCGATTGCCCAGGTTGGTCAGGTTGTCGGTATAGGCCAGACGCTCGATGCGCTGCTGGGCCAGCTTGGCCTGGGTGATGTCTTCGTAGATGCCGATGTAGTGGGTCAGCTCACGGTTGTCGCCATACACCTTGGAAATCGACAACTGGCCCCAGTAGGGCTCCAGATTCTTGCGCCGGCTCTTGAACTCGCCTTGCCAGCTGTTGCTCTTGGCCAGGCTCGAGGGCGCGTCGAACAGCAGTTCGCTGAGATTTTCCAGGGCCGGCAGTTCCGACAGGCGCTGGCCGTGGACTTCTTCGGTGCTGTATTGGGTGATCGCCGTGAAGCTGGGGTTGACGTACTCGACCACGCCGTCGCAATTGACCAGCAAAAAGGCGTTGGCACTTTGCTCGACCGCACGCTGGAACAGGTGCAGGGCGCTGGTAGCGGTGCGCCGGTTGTGGTTGTTGATGACCTGGGCAAACTGGTCGGCCAACTCGCCGGCGAAAGCGATTTCGTCCGACTGCCAGGCACGGGTCACGCCGGTCTGTTCCAGGCACAGGACGCCGACCACCTGGCCGTCCACGCGGATGCTGGCATCGAGCATGGCGTTGACGTCTCGTGGACGCAGGCTCTCGGCCATTTCCCGGGTGCGCGGGTCATGCATGGCGTTGTGGGCATCGATGGCCCGGCTCGAGTGCAGGGCTTCCAGGTAATCGGGGAAGCCGCTGGCGTCGATCACTTCAGGTAGCCGGTGTTCCTGCGAAGAGCGGTGGTAGGCGGAAATCGGCAGCAGTTGGCGATTTTCCAGGTTCCACAGGCTGGCGCTGTCGATCTGGTAGATATCGCAGGCACTGCGGGTAATCAGTTCGGCCGCTTCGCGCAACGAATTGCCGGAGCTGTAGCGCTGGCGCGTCAGCAGCAGGATCAGGTCTTGCTGGGCACGCATGCGCTCCAGGTGTTGCAGTTGTTCCTGCTGGGCGCGCTGGTTCAACTCCAGGGCAATCTGCAGGCGCGAATTCTGGGTTTCCAGGTCAAGTGCCGGCAGCAAGGGGTCGTCTTCGAACAGGCCGTCGACCACCAGCAGATAACCGCGCAGCAGGTGCCGATTGTGTTGTTTATAGGCTTCGCCCATTTCCAGCAGGCTCAGGGAGCCCTGGGCAGTGTGCAGGGTGTAGCGGATCAGGTAGTGCGGGCTTTGGCTCAGTTGCTGCTGGATCGTATCGTGCAACTGATAACGGGCTTCAGGCTCCATCAGGCTGGCGTAGGGCGAGCCGACCAGGGCGCAAAGCTCTACGGCGGGCAGGCCGAACTGGCGTTCGCAGTTGGGGTCGAGAAACAGCAGGGCCCAGCTTGCTTCATTCAGCCGCTCGAAACGCAGCATGCCGAGCCGCGAGGGCACAGGCAATTGCGTCACTACCTCGGCCACCATTCGGCTGGCGGCATCGGGATGGCTTTTCATGGAAGAAACTCGCTTCGAAAATGCTGAACGCGACGTGCTCACGCCCTCTGTGTAGCCAGCGGCAAGGTTGCATGATGCCGCCCTGGCTGACAATAGAGGATGAAGGCTTAGTGCTATAGGTGTTTATCGGCCGAAACACGGATTTCTGTAGGAAAACTGCGCGTAATTTGTGGGATTTCGTAAGGCCACACCTACACAACAAGTGGCAGAGTCTGGGGGGGAGGGTGCAGGGGAAGGTTTACCGAATACAACAGGTCGCCACCCGTGTCGCGGTACTCCACGCGAATATGCTCGGTGCGCACCGTCAGGTGGGCGAAGTTGTCCTGGCTGATCACCTTGCTTGTCCATTCGAGGTAATAGTCGCCGGCAGCGGTTTTCGCCAACGGCTGGTCAAGGATGAACGACGAGGACTTGGCAAAGGGCAGCCAGGCGCTGTTGCAGAACGGTGACGAGACGATGGTCTGCACCTCGAAGTCCGGGTCTGTGGTGTGGCGTAGGCGCGAGGTGAGTGAGCCGTGGACGTCACCCGAGATGATCAGCACATTCCTGATCTTGTGCAGGCGGATACTTTCGAGGATGCGCAGGCGCTGTTCGGGGAAGGCTTTCCAGGTGTCACTGTCATTGCCTTTACTGTCCGGGAACAGCATGACGCCCGTGACCAGCATTTTGACCCGCGCCGGGCTGTTGATCAGCCACTTGAGCAGCGCTTGCTCTTGATCGGCATCGATGATGCGTCGGTCGTCGGCCGAGAGGTTGCGTCGGGTTCGGGTGTCCATGACAAACCACTCGATGTCCCCCTGGGCAAACTGGTACCAGTAATGTGGCGGCTGGCCAGCGGGTTGCTCGCCAGTCGCCATTTCATACGCCGGGCCATGACTGGCTTGATAGATTTCGTACGCGGCCATCGCGTTGCGATACAGGCTGGTGTCGTTGCGGCTGGCGTTGGCGGGCCAGTTATCTTCTATTTCGTGGTCGTCGAGAATCATGTAGGTCGGTAAAGAAGCCATTAGCGCCTGAATATAGGGCTGAGAAAAGGCCGCACGGTACTTGGCGAGAATATCCGGGTAATCGAGGTCCGGGGCGACGACGTTCATGTCGTCCAGATACACCTGGTCACCGGTCATCACCAGTCCGCTGATCGCTGGCGAGGAAGTGTCCGCCAGCCGCTTGATCGCCGCAAAGATCCGGTCGCCCTTGGCGGGCGCTATCGGGATACCCAGAGTCATGCGCAGGTAGCGGCACGAGCCGACGATGTAGCTGCGGGGTGTGCAGGCTTTGCTGGAGGCAGTGCGAAAGCGATAGGTTTCCCGGGGCCATTGCAGTTCTAACTGGTCAAGGACTTCCAGGGCTGGTCGGGTATCGCCCGTATTGAACCAGCCTGCCTGGTACTCATACTCGGTATCGTTGGCGAGGTCATGCAGCGCGATCACCGCCGACATGTCGCGAGCCGTCGTCAACTCGGCAAAGAGCCCTTTGGACCAGTTCGGATCGCCCGTGCGGCGATAGCGCAGCCCGGCAAATACCCAGGCGTTGGTCACTGGGGCGCCTCGCAGAAACAGGCGGGTGTGTTGAAAGGTGGTATGGCCAACAATCGGGCCGACAGTAGGCTTGAGCATATTCGAATCCATTCGAAGTGCGGCGTGGGAAGTCGCGTCCAGCACGCTATGTGTGCTGTGCGATTGATCTTATGGCTGGAGGGCATTTAAGAATTGGCGGGGAAGTGGACCCGGGATGTGGTCCTGGTCAACTGTTGGCGTAGTCTTGGGTGTTAACGCCGGTAGGAATGCGTAGCGGTTTTGCCTAAGCGCCTTTCGAGGTTGGGCTGTTTTGCAGGCAAAAAAAGCCCCGCCAATTGGCGGGGTTGAGGTACGAGCGTGGCGCTCGGAAAACGTGGAGCACGCAGGGCCCTTCGCGAAAGAAGGGCCCTGCGGTCTTACAGCAGGATGGTGCGGATGTCGCCCAGCAGGTCGCTCAGACGCTTGGTGAAACGGGCCGCAGCGGCGCCGTTGATCACACGGTGGTCGTAGGACAGCGACAGCGGCAGCATCAGTTTCGGCTGGAAGGCTTTGCCGTCCCAGACTGGCTGGATGGTTGCCTTGGACACGCCGAGGATCGCCACTTCCGGTGCATTGACGATCGGCGTGAAGCCGGTGCCGCCAATGTGGCCGAGACTGGAGATGGTGAAGCAGGCGCCTTGCATGTCGTCGGCCGTGAGCTTCTTGTCGCGGGCTTTGGCAGCCAGCGCAGCGGCTTCGCCAGCCAGTTGCAGCAAGCTCTTCTGATCAACGTTCTTGATCACAGGAACCAGCAGGCCGTCTGGGGTATCAACCGCAAAACCGATGTTCACGTACTTCTTGCGGATGATCGCCTTGCCGCTTGGTGCCAGGGAGCTGTTGAAGTCCGGCAGTTCCTTGAGCAGGTGTGCGCAAGACTTGAGCAGCAGCGGCAGAATGGTCAGCTTGACGCCAGCCTTCTCGGCCACAGCTTTCTGGGCAATACGGAACGCTTCCAGCTCGGTGATATCCGCCGAGTCGAATTGGGTCACGTGCGGAATGTTCAGCCAGCTGCGGTGCAGGCTCGATGCGCCGATTTGCATCAGGCGGGTCATCGGCACTTCTTCGGTTTCACCGAAGCGGCTGAAGTCCACGACTGGAATCGGAGGGATACCGGCGCCGCCAGTAGCACCGGCGGCCGGGGCTTCCTTGGCCTTCTGCATCATGGCCTTGACGTAAACCTGCACGTCTTCCTTGAGCACACGACCGTGCGGGCCGCTAGGGCTCACCGAATTCAGCTCGACGCCGAATTCACGGGCCAGTTGGCGTACGGCCGGACCGGCGTGAACCTTGGCACCGCTTGGCGCTGACGCAGCAGCCGGGGCCGCAGCGGCCTCGGCTTTGGCAGCTGGCGCAGGGGCGGCAGCGGCAGGTGCCGCTTCAGCCTTGGCCGCCGGAGCTGGCGCAGCAGCGGGTGCTGGGGCTGCAGAGGCTGCGCCCTGGACTTTGAGCTTGAGGATAAAGTCGCCAGTGCCGACTTCGTCTTCGAGCTTGACCGCGATGCTTTCCACGACGCCGGCAGCCGGCGAAGGGATTTCCATGCTGGCCTTGTCGGATTCCAGGGTGATCAGCGACTGATCAGCCTCGACGGTGTCGCCGACCTTGACCAGCAGTTCGATGATCTTGGCCTTGCCCGACGAGCCGATGTCCGGGACATGAATGTCCTGCACGGTGGCGGCGGCAGGTGCAGCAGCCGGGGCCGCAGGGGCCTGGGCTGCAGCTGCAGGCTTTTCAGCAGCAGGAGTGGCAGGAGCAGCGGCAGGAGCGGCTGGCGCAGGGGCTGCATCAGCAGCACCTTCGATTTCCAGCTCCAGCAGTTCGTCGCCTTCTTTCAGGCGATCGCCCAGCTTCACTTTCAGGCTCTTGACCACGCCGGCCTTGGGAGCAGGGATTTCCATGCTCGCCTTGTCCGACTCCAGGGTCAGGATGCTCTGGTCGGCTTCGACTTTGTCGCCGACCTTCACAAACAGTTCAATTACTTCACCTTCACCGCTGCCGATGTCAGGTACGCGAATGAGTTCGCTCACGGAAAATCTCCTCAGCAGTCCAGTGGGTTGCGTTTTTCCGGGTTGATACCGAACTTGGCGATGGCTTCAGCCACAACCTTAGGTTCGATGTCACCACGGTCAGCCAGTGCTTCCAGGGCTGCCAACACCACGAAATGACGGTCAACTTCGAAGAAATGACGCAGTTTCTTGCGGCTGTCGCTGCGGCCGAAACCGTCAGTGCCCAGGACTTTGAATTCCTTGGACGGTACCCACTGACGGATCTGCTCGGCGAACAGTTTCATGTAGTCGGTAGAGGCAATCACCGGACCTTTACGGCCGTTCAGGCACTCTTCGACGTAGCTCAGCTTAGGCTTCTGGCCTGGGTGCAGACGGTTGCTGCGCTCCACGGCCAGGCCATCGCGACGCAGTTCGTTGAAGCTGGTAACGCTCCATACGTCAGCGCCGACGTTGAACTCTTCACGCAGAATCTTCGCCGCTTCACGGACTTCACGCAGGATGGTGCCGGAGCCCATCAGCTGTACGTGGTGCGCCGCTTCGCGGTTGTCTTCTTCGAGCAGGTACATGCCCTTGATGATGCCTTCTTCCACACCGGCCGGCATGGCTGGCTGCTGGTAGGACTCGTTCATAACGGTGATGTAGTAGAAAAAGTCCTGCTGCTATTCGGTCATCTTCTTAATGCCGTCCTGTATGATCACCGCCAGCTCGTAGA